>JAJBVL010000103.1:1540-33356 GCA_020859845.1 Bacteroidales bacterium | reverse complement strand
TCCGGTAGAGTCTCCTCAACTTCTATTGTGGGAAAATTTCTCCGGACAGTAGTGGAGTGGTATTATTAAATTCTCCTATAGATACTGTCCCACCGTTCCCCAATATAGTTCATTAGAGGCATCCTAATCTTTCAGGTTGTAACTGTCTGCAAATATACTACTTATTTAGTATTCGGAAAGTTGTGGATGTTTCATTCGGAAGGTTGTGGAGGTTTCATTCGGAAAGTTGTAGAAATTTTATAATTGCACCCTAAAGTGTACGAAGCATTAAGAATATAATTTATAAATTTGCCACAAAAACCAACACTTCTTAAACCAATGAGAAAAGTCTTTAGTTTATCCCTTGCAATCCTCTCTCTAGTCATCGGAGGGGGATACTATAATTATCAAATGAAGCAAGCTGAGGAGCAAGCTCTTGACGCTACTCTGCTTGCCAATCTGGAAGCGCTCGTAAGCATAGAGCTCCCAGAAGTATCTATTACTTGCGACAAACCCGACAACAAGAAAGGATTGTGCTTTGGCCCTTTTGGCAAATTAGTTATGTGTGGAGAATATACGTATAACGAATGTGTGTGGATGGGAAGTCAAATGTATTCATGTTATCCTCCATGCTAAATCTTTATGATAACAAGTGGAAAATAATGGCATGCGCTTTGGTTATCGCGTTTCTAAGTGCATGCCATTCGGAGTTGCCAAGTGATTTACATGAGAACTACTCCTTTGATAATACTGTTAGGACTCCCATAGATTCCCTTTTTTCAACCGTAGAGGCCATCCCACTCCTTTTTGAAAGTGAATACTACCCAGCTAATGTAGCTCATTTCAAGGTGGAAGATGGACTTTGTTTCATTTCTGATAGAAACAGTGTTATACACGTGTTTGACAATATGGGCCATCCCATTTCCTCTTCTCAATTTCGTATAGGTGAAGGCCCAGAGGATTATTATATCTTGATGGGGTGGAACTGGGACCCGTTTGCCCAAAAGATCCACGTGATAACACCTTTCAAATTGCTCTCCTACGACCTCGATTTTAATCTAGTGTCTTCTATCTCTCTTCCCACCACTATAGGTACAAAAGATGGAAGGAATGCTATGTTGTTTTTCTATGTCTACAATATTTCTGACCATCTTTTGGCCTTCTATCTAGTTCCCACCAGTAAAGACCCTTTCAGGATAATATTATTTGATACTGAAAGAGCTACAATAACAGCAGAATGTTGCTTTGATGATTATGTAATAGCCGAAGAGTCGCTCCAAGACAGATACTTCTTTCGCTTACCTTCGGGGGACGTTCTATGTCAATTGCCCTATATGACTCCGTACATCTATTCAGTAGATGCTAAAAGCGAAAAGCTTATCCCCTCAATAGGCATTGACTATGGAAGTAACGCTATTACCAGAGAAGATGTCAAGGAGTTTGGCGAAAATCGAGATGCTATGTTAGAGGGAATCCTCAATTCGAAAAAATCCGTAGGGATACAGAATCTAATCAATCGCAAGTGGATAGTCGGCATAGTTAAACAAGGGCGTATGTTAAAAGACATGATACCATGGGCTATTAACCGAGAAACCGGAAAGGAGTATAAATTTGATCGAAAGAAGGGGGAATCTTTAATTTTCCCTTTGCTGAACGATATGGACGAGGAGTATGCATATGCCGTCTATGAGAAAGATTTCATTCTTGCCAATCCTCAATTATTAATGGATAAGGCACCATTAGCAGAAACAATCTTATCTCCAATAGAAGGAGAAGACTTCGTCCTCCTTAAATACAGGCTTCGTTAACTTTTACAATGACACAACTCCTTGCTAATGAAAAAATTGCCCCCTTAAAGTTATGAGAAATTCATATATCACTCTAGTGTCCGTCTTCTTTCTGATATGTGGAGGATGGTATATTAATCTTCAAGTGCAGCAAGAAGCTCAAAGTGGAAAATCTGCAACAAGCTCTCACCCTCCTCTCCCACCGCTTCCCAATATAGTTCATTAGAGGCATCCTAATCTCTAAGGTTGTTACTGCCTGCACATATACTACTTTTAGAATTTGGCAAGTTGTGAACATTTTATTCGGAAAGTTGTGGAGGTTTTATGCGAAAAGCAACCTAACGGCGTGGTTGAGCTGGGAAATATTGCAGGCGGAGCCTGAGGGGAGGCTCCGCCTGCGGAATAATCATGGGGAGATTGTCGATATCAATAGGGAATGGCTTCGTAGGCGGCTAAGGCCTCGAGGAAACGGCCGTTGACGTCTTCGAGAGTGTAAAGGCCGTCTTCATTTGGTGTGAGGCCATTGATAGCCACTGGCACTACCATGGGCTGGTTCTCCACCAAGAGCAGCGAGGGGTTGCGGAGCTGGTCAACAGAGTTGTAGACCATGTTGACGGCTATGTAAGGTGTGCCGTCCTCAGCCACCCATTTCTCAAACACCATCTTGCCACCGATAGGAGTCTTGGCTTCAATGGCTCCAGGGAGATTCTCTACGTCGATGTCAAGAGCCGCAGCCACGCTGCCAATATTACTGTCGTGGCCTACCAAAAGCGTAAACTTACGAGGATCGGCGTTGAGTTCATCCATCATGTATTCCAGCAAGGGATGAGCCACATTGACTGCCACTATCGGGGCCGTAAAGAGCATATCCTGATAAGCATCCTTCACCTTGGCTATCTGTTTCCATTGTTCGCGGGTGAGGTTCTTGCCAAAGCCTGCCTTAATGGAGTCGGGTTCCTCATAATACTGCAAGATGAAGGCATCGGAAGCCGAGTTGGCGTCCTTGAGCGAACCTGTCATCGTAGGCTCGGCGCCCTTCACCAGTTTCACCTGAGTGTTGTAGTCGTTGAAGCCCTTAAACTTTCCAGCCTTGGCTGCCGGCGAATTGGGCACGTCGAGCACCTCTTCCAGCAGGGCATAGTTGGGAGCAATAGCCTCGTTGTAGGCAACGATACCGCCAGGTCCTCCCATGGCTGCTATTTGCTTCTGGGCTTCAGCCACAAACTCTGGGCTCGCCTTGGTCAAGCGCGGGAAGAAGATGGGATCCATCTTAGATGGGTCGAAGCGATGGTTGACCCTGAGATTGGCCACTGGCATAAAGCCAGAGGTGAAATACTGAGCTGTGGCGATACAACGCTGCATCGAGTTGGCGTAGATGTTTACCTCGTCGATGGTCGGAGTGTAGTTGGCCGGGAAGAGGCCTTCGTCAACAAGCCAGTCGCCAAAGAATTGTCCCATCATGGTCTCGCACGTGCCGCCGCGCTTGGTCAATTCGCTGGGGGCAGCCGTCCACTTGGTCCATTCGTGAGGTGTCATGTCGCCGAGGGCACTCCCGTGGCCCGACAGAGGGGAGCGTATGTTGTGGCGGCTGAGCACCACGGCTTCTTTAAGTTTATACTTGCCATGGAAGTCATCGGAGCGCTTCACTTGAGCCACGACGGGCAGCGCCATCAGCGCTATCAGCAGGAGGGAAAATATCTTTTTCATTGGTGGTGGTGTTGTGGGTTGTTGTTGAAGTTGTTGGAGTTGTTGGAGTTATTTCTGGGAGGGAGGAATTAGAAGAGCACTTGAAGACGAATCTGGAAGACGTTGAGGTTGACGCGGGGCAGATCAGATGAGTTCCAGCGATAGGTATAGGCGTAGTTGACACGCATCAAGATATACTTATTGATGTAGTAGTTGAGAGTAGCTGAGAGGGTGTTGACGCGGCCACCATAGATGCCAGTCAACACTGTGCCGTCATCTGCTATATACTCGGCCTTAGGATCGGAGAGCGACGTGTAGTTGTAGAGCGCTACAAACTCCAGCGACTTGGGGCGTGGGGTGGCCAGACCGCCATCCACGGGCGAGTAGGTGTAGTGGTCGCCCTTCAAGAGGCCACGTAGAGTGACGTAACCACCCTGTCCAGTGAAGTTGTGGAGATTATGGCGCATGTTGACGCGGTTGAAGAAATACTGGGCCTCGAGAGCCACTGGACCCTTGGCAAGCAGCAACTCAGGGGTAAACTTCCACATATTCATGGCATGAGTGAGGTCAACACTGGCAGCCACTACCTTGTCGACACGCGAAGGGAAGTTGCCTGCCATCGAGAAACCCTGGTGGGGCATGTCCTCGCCCTCAGTCTGAGGCGTGGTGAAGGCGCCAGAGATACCTACCTGTACCACCGTGCCATCATCGGTAACCACCGGACGAGCCACCAAGCGAGTGATCAAGCCGTAGCCCTGATGATTGAGTGCGTTGGGCGAATTGTTGATGGAGCTTGGCTCTGCATGGACGGAGAAAGTGGTCAAGAATTTCGGTCCATTGTAAACTGCCATAATACCTATCTGACGAGCAGCATTAAACACCGAGTTGCTCAACGGCTCCTCAAACGATGGCTTCATTGAAGAACTCGTGGCCGACTGCAGACCATACTGGTGGATGAAGTTGCCGAAGCGGAAGAATACCTCTTTGTTGTAATTATACTGGATGAAGAGATCCTTAATGCCTACCTTTTGGTTGGCATACGAGATGTCGATTTTAGCGTTCCAAGAGCCATAGGAGGCTTTGACGCCCATACGTACGTCGGGGATGGCTACGCCATCCTTAAACATTTCTTTCTCAGGCGAGGCGTAGAGAGCGCCGTCCATGAGGATACGACCCGTGGGGGTGAGTTTTAGCTGGGGTTCGTCAGCGTGGGAGGGCACGGTGGCCGCAGCGGCCATTAGGAGTGCCAGGCCGAGAGCATAATACGTTTTCATATCGGGTAAGAGACTAATAAATAGTTGAACAATAAGTTAATGATACCAATAAAGTTTTTTTTGTGAGGAGTGGAATGTAGAAAAAGTCATCCCTGTATACACCAATAAGATAATGTAATTTCTACCATACTTGTGATTATATAAATTATGACAAAAAAGAGAATTGCCTATTTCTGTCGGTGCTGGCGCTTGCCGGGCTTTACCATGCCCATGGCTTTCTTGGCTGCAAATTCTTGTTTGGCCTTGGTCAACTGGTCGTTAAAGTTTTGGTCGGCGTGAAGTCGGGCTACGGCCCCAGCTGCTACGATACGTGCAGCGTCTACATCGCTTTGGAAATGGTAGCCACAGATGACGCGGCTCTCGCCCATCTCAAAGCCGCGGTCGAGGATTTCGTCGATACGGTCGGGGTTAATCTCGGCAAGCACCAGAGCGGTTGCCCAGCCGATTGCTGTGTGGCCCGAAGGATAGGAGCCGTTGGTGGAAAGTTCGGCTTGCTGGTCGGGGAGGCAAGTGTCCTCGCCAAAGAAAGCGTATGGACGGGTGCGCATATAGTATTCCTTGGCATCGCGGGTCGACAGGTCGCCAGCATCTTCGCGCATGCCTACTATCAGCTTGAATATCTCAGGTGTCTGCTCCGGAGTGATGTCGATACCAAACGCCTCGGAGAAGCTGGCTGGCACGTGAGCACCATCTACATGGGCATCGGCTGCTGCCTGGTCGCCGCGAGGGGTGTCGCGCATCGACTTGCCCCACTGATAGCGCTCCACGTCATACTGAAAACGCACCGAAGCCGTGTCAGGCGGTGGAGGCAGGAGCTCATACGAATTGGCGAGGTCGCCCTCATATAAGAAATAATGGACGGGGTCGGAGGAGCGGTCGCGGGCCACGTGCTGCTTGGTCTCCTGGGCCAAGAGCGTCATAGGTAGGGCGAGGATGGAGGCCATCAGCGAGAGGCCTAAGAGTCGGGATGCTTTCATGTCGAGGTGATGTTGAAATCGTGGATTGGAATAAATAGTGAGTTGAAACGTATTGTATAATTTTGGGTACAAATCTAACAACTATATGTTACAAAAATGTTTCATGGCTAAACATTTTTTTCCTAAAATCTCCAATCATTTCCCCTAACGACCCATCCGAATCTGTGTCATTAACCACTCCCCACCCCACTGCGGTAGCTTTCGCAGTGCAGCCAATTTTTTCAATCCTCCCAACTGAGTTCCTCTACATATACCGTGGAATACGTCTCATGGTCAAATGGCCGATGATTCATCTCTCCTTTCTCGTCCATCCATACCAAATGCAGCAAATAGACTTCCTCACCGACAATAAGCCTCCCTGCCAAGATGCGCTTACCCTCCTTAAGGAGACTATATACCTTCTGGCTTGAACCGTCCATACGCCTTATTTAGCGTTGGCAAACGACTGTCGACGCCCCACCCCTGTGCGCGGAGGATTGTCGAAGCGAGTACGTACGAGCTGGATAGAGTCGATAATAGTCTCTTCGCCATCGCGCGGCGTGTATTGCATATAGCCAAACACTCGGCGCGCCTGCTTGGCAGTGTCAAGCGAGAGCGTCAGCCGGCTCCAACCCTCTCCCATTGGACCAGAAGTGTAGTCGGTGGTGCCATCCTGGTATTGCACCACGATGGTGGCATCCATACGGCTCGATGGACGTATCAGCTTAGCAGCAAGGGTGTAATAATCGCCTTTCTCCCAGTGACGGTCGCTCGACAAGGAGAAGGTGATGATATCCGTGGGCGAGAGCGTAGAGAAGCGACGCATACGCAGCTCAGGCCACACGTCGACGCTATCGCCCTCGAGCTCCATCTTCTCACCGCCGGGGCGCTCCGAGGCTGCTCCGGCGCGCTCTTGCGCCACCACGATGTCAGCTTCGAGCAGCTCTATCACCTTGTCGTAGACCTCTACATACTTCTCCATATGATAGCCATACCAGGCCAGCGACGTGTCGACCTGCGCAGCCGTCACTCCATTTTTGATATATATACTCTGCTTTAGGGCTTTCTTCATGGAGTCGGTAGAGAAGTGCTTGCGGTCGCTTTCGATGACGCTCTCCCCGATATGAATATCGGCCAAGACGCGCGCCATCTTGTCGGGGGGCAACACCTCCCGAGGCCTCTGCGAGCATCCTCCCAACGCTATCAACACCAAGAGGCCCACAAGCAATATGCACGTCCACCTACTCACCTCTCTGTCCCTCCGTCTCTCTATCACTCTGTCCCTCTATCTCTCTCTCCTCTGTCCCTCTCTCCTTCAACGTCTCCCCCGATAGAAGGTGAGGATAGAAGAATATGAGAATTACCATACCCACGGTGATAGCTGAGTCGGCGATGTTAAACACCGGCTGGAAGAAGAGAAAGCGCTCTCCTCCCACCCACGGCATCCATTCTGGCCAGTAGAAACTAAACAGCGGGAAATACAGCATGTCGACTACCCGCCCATGAAAAATAGGGGCATAGCCACCATCGGGAGGAAACAACTGAGCCACACCAGGAGGCACCGGATTGTTGAATATCAACCCGTAGAACACACAATCAATGATATTGCCTGCGGCGCCTGCTGTAATCAGCGCTATACACGCCATAAATCCAGCTGTCACCGCCGGCTTATCCTTGATCTTGATGATAATCCACACCAAGGCTATCACTGCCACTATGCGAAATAGCGACAGGAACAGCTTGGAGCCCATCTCCATCCCGAAGGCCATACCATTGTTTTGCACGAAGACGAGCTGAAACCACGAGAAGATGGGCAAGTCTTCGCCAAGGTAGAAGTGGGTCTTCACCCATATCTTCACTGCTTGGTCAACAATGATGACCGCCAGGATAATCAGTAGGGCCAATAAGCCTTTACTTATCTTCATCCAGAAGGCCTATTTCTTTTTCTGCTGTTTCTGCTCGATGCCGAGGGTGGCATGAGGCACGGCGCGGAGCCTTTCCTTGGGTATCAACTCGCCCGTCTCTCGACAGATGCCATACGTCTTATTCTCGATACGCACCAAGGCAGCCTGTAGATGCTGGATAAACTTCATCTGACGCTGAGCCAAGCGGCCTGCCTCTTCCTTGCCAAGGGTGCTGGCGCCCTCTTCGAGCACCTTAAACGTAGGCGATGTGTCGGCTATATCATTGCCTTCTGCATTGGTGACATCGGCCTTCAGCAACTCATAGTCGCGCTGGGCCTTTTCGAGCTTCTCAAGGATGAGTTCCTTAAACTCCTGAAGCTCTTCGTCGGAATAGCGTGTCTTTTCACTCATAACGGTGGGTGTGGGGGGAGAATGGTTGTTACTGTGTGATTACTTGCTCAACGAGATACGCACTCTCAGATTGAGATCGTCGATGGTGAGCGTCTCCACATCGGTGAGATCGTCGGCCAGCGGAGCCACCTCTATACTCGTGGCCAGCACCTGCGATGCTATGTAGTCGGCAAAGTTGAGCAGGGCATCGTCGGTCTCCGCGCAAGGCTCAAACTGCAGACGTATCTTGTCGGTGATGTCATAGTCGCGTCCCTTACGGATATTCTGCACACGGTTGATAATCTCGCGCGCTATACCTTCGCGGCGCAACTCTGGTGTTATTGTAACGTCTAAGGCTATCGTGATGTTGCCTTCGTTGGCCACCAGCCATCCGGGGATGTCTTCCGATATCACTTCAACGTCGGCCAAGTCGATGGTGGCGGGTTGGCCACATACGTCAAGCTCTATCTTGCCATCGCGCTCGAGGCGTCCGATGGCATGCTGGCTCATGGCCTGAATAGCGGCTGCCACTTGCTTCATCATCTTGCCATGCTTGGGACCGAGTTTCTTGAAGTCGGGCTTCACGCGCTTCACCAGTAGGCCATCGTCGCCGCTGGTCATCTCCAGCTCCTTGACGTTTACCTCGTTGAGGATAAGGGAGCGCATGGAGCGAATGGTCTCGGCCTGACGCTCATCGACAGCAGGCACCATGATGCGCTGCAGCGGCTGGCGTACCTTGATATTAGCCTTGCGGCGCAGAGCCAGCACCATCGAGGTGATGGTCTGAGCGGCCTGCATACGCTCCTCAAGGTCTTTCTTGATCACGCTCCTGTCTACCTTGGGGAAGGAGGCGAGGTGGACTGAGCCAGCGTCATCGCCTCGGGTGACGCTCGTGAGGTCGGTCCACAGGCGGTCGGCATAGAAAGGTGCGATGGGCGCCATCAGCAGGGCCACCGTCTCGAGACATTGATAGAGGGTCTGGTAGGCCGAGAGTTTGTCTTGGGTCATCTCGCCTCCCCAGAAGCGTTTGCGGTTGAGGCGCACATACCAGTTGGAGAGGTTGTCGCCTACGAAGTCGCCGATGGCGCGGGCAGCGCGTGTGGGCTCGTAGTCGTCGAGGGCCTCCTCTACTGTAGCCACGAGGCTGTTGAGCAGCGACAGTATCCACTGGTCAATCTCTGGGCGATGCTCCAGAGCCACTTGTGGCTCCCGATTGTCAAAGCCATCCACATTGGCGTAGAGGGCAAAGAAGGAGTAGGTGTTGTAGAGCGTCGAGAAGAGCTTGCGGCTCACCTCCTGCACTCCTGCAGGGTCAAACTTCAGGTTGTCCCAGGGCGAGGAGTTGGAGATCATATACCAGCGCAGGGGGTCGCTGCCATATTTCTCTATCGCCTCAAAAGGATTTACGGCGTTGCCAAGACGCTTCGACATCTTGTTGCCGTTCTTGTCGAGCACCAGGCCGTTGGAGATTACAGCCTTATAGGAAATGGAGTCGAAGACCATACCGGCGATGGCATGGAGGGTGAAAAACCATCCACGGGTCTGGTCCACACCCTCGGCGATAAAGTCGGCGGGGTAAAGGTCGCCACGGTCAAAGGCTTCTTTGTTCTCGAAGGGATAGTGGATCTGGGCATAGGGCATCGAGCCTGAATCAAACCACACGTCGATCAGGTCGAGCTCGCGATGCATTGGCTTACCCTTGGGCGAGAGCAACACTATCTCATCCACGTAAGGACGATGAAGGTCAATCTTCGCATAATTATCAGCGCTGTAGTCGCCCGGCACGAAGCCTTTTTCCTTGAGCGGATTGCTCTTCATCAAGCCTGCCTCTACGGCCTTTTCTATCTCATTGTAAAGCATCTCCACGCTGTCGATGCATAGTTCCTCGGCAGCATCCTCCGTGCGCCAGATGGGCAGAGGGGTACCCCAATAGCGGCTACGCGAGAGGTTCCAGTCCTGGAGGTTCTCAAGCCACTTGCCAAAGCGGCCAGTGCCGGTGGATGTGGGCTTCCACTTTATCTGCTCGTTGAGCTCCATTAGACGCTCGCGGGCAGCGGTGGTGCGGATAAACCAGCTGTCGAGAGGATAGTATAGCACTGGCTTGTCGGTGCGCCAGCAATGGGGATAGTTGTGGACATGCTTCTCTATCTTAAACACTTTGCCTTGCTGCTTGAGCCACATGCAAAGCTCCACGTCGAGGGTCTCGTCGTTGGGACCCTTTTCAGGATCGTAGGCATTCTTTACATACTTGCCTTGCCAGGGGGAGTAGCCTTCCACGTCGACCATCGTCTCCACAAACTTGGGGTCGAGATCCTCCAGGCGGAAGAAGCGTCCCTTGAGGTCGACCATCGGGCGGATATTGCCGTCGCGGTCTATGAGATGAAGGGGCGGTATATTATTCTGTCGCGACACGCGAAGGTCGTCGGCACCAAAGGTGCCGGCTATATGGACAATACCTGTACCATCCTCAGTCGTCACGTAGTCGCCCGGGATCACTCGGAAAGCTCCTTCGCCGGGATTGACCCAGGGCATCAGTTGCTCGTAGTGCATCCCAACGAGGTCGCGACCCTCTACGGTGGCCACAACCTTGTAGGGTATCACTTTGTCTTCTGGCTTAAAGTCCTCAAGAGGCAGGTCGGCACCTTTGCTTCCTAACACCGCGCTCAGAAGCGCCTCGGCCACAACCACTGTGACCGGGCGGCGAGAATAGGGGTTGTAAGTGCGCACGATGCAGTAGCGTATCGAGGGCCCTACGGCGAGGGCGGTGTTGGAGGGCAGAGTCCAGGGGGTAGTGGTCCATGCCAGCATGCATGGCTCGCCCCAGCCCTTCATAGCCTCGATGGGGTCCTTTACCCTAAACTGCGCAATGCAGGTGGTATCCTTCACGTCGCGATAGCAGCCTGGCTGGTTGAGCTCGTGGGAGCTGAGGCCAGTGCCAGCAGCCGGCGAGTAGGGCTGGATGGTGTATCCTTTATATAGGTAGCCTTTATCGTAGAGCTGGCGCAGCAGCCACCACACGCTCTCGATATAGCGATTGTCGTAGGTGATATAGGGGTCGGTCATGTCAACCCAGTAGCCCATCGACGAGGTGAGCGTCTCCCATTCGCGGGTATACTTCATCACCTCGCTGCGGCAGGCGGCGTTGTAGTCGTCGACCGAGATTTTCTTGCCAATGTCTTCCTTAGTGATGCCAAGGGTCTTCTCCACGCCGAGCTCAACAGGGAGACCATGGGTGTCCCAGCCTGCCTTGCGCTTCACGTGAAAGCCTTTCATCGTCTTGTAGCGGCAGAAGATATCCTTAATGGTGCGGGCCATCACGTGGTGGATACCCGGCATACCATTGGCCGAAGGTGGCCCTTCATAAAACACAAAAGAGGGACATCCCTCACGCTCCTTGACGCTCTGCTCGAAGAGATTTTTGTCGTTCCAAGAGGCAAGCACCTCCTTATTTATATCCGACAGATTAAACTGATCGTATTCGTTGAATTTCTTATTCATCACTAATTACATGTAAAATAGCGCCGCAAAGGTACGAAAAATAAAATAATTTTCGTACCTTTGCGGTCGCTTTTTAGCATCCCGTGTGATGGGAAATTAAGAAGCTTCTTAATTTTTAGTAACACAACAACTTATTTACCCACTCAATGAAAACATTTCAGCTGACAGCCGAGCCACGCACCGACCTCGGCAAGAAGGCCGCCAAGGCCCTCCGCAAAGACAACAAAATCCCTGTAGTGCTCAATGGCGGCGCTATCGTTGACCTCCCCTACGAAGGCAAGCTCCGCGAGGGCGAGAAGGTGGTTGTAATCGACGAGGGCAAGAAGAAAGGCCTCATCACCACCGACCTCGTAGTGTCGCAAGACGCTGTGCGCAAGCTCGTCTACACCCCCGACATCTTCGCTATCGAGCTCAATGTCCATGGCGAAAAGCGTATGGCCGTACTGAAGGACCTCCAGTTCCACCCCGTGAAGGACACCATCCTCCATATGGACCTCCTCGAAGTCAACGAAGACAAGCCCGTCACCATCGAGGTGCCCGTGCAGCTCGAAGGCCACGCCGAGGGCGTAAAGGCTGGTGGTAAGCTCACCCTCTCTATGAAGAAAATCCGCGTGAAGGCTCCTTACACTCGTATCCCCGAACGCGTCGTGATCAATGTTGACTCTCTCGGCCTTGGCAAGACCCTCCAGATCGGCGACCTCCACTTCGAGGGCCTCGAACTGATGAACGCCAAGAACGCTGTGGTTTGCGCCGTTCAGCTCACACGTGCTGCTCGTGGTGCTGCCGCTGCCGCCGCTGCCGCTACGAAATAATCACTCTACTGATGAAATTTCTTATTGTGGGGCTGGGCAACATCGGCGACGAGTATGCCTCTACGCGCCACAACATAGGCTTTATGATATTGGATGCCTTGGCCAAGGCATCCAATATCTCTTTTTCTACGGAGCGCTATGGCGACGTGGGGCGCGGACGCATAAAGAATGCTCAGGTGGTGCTGCTCAAGCCCTCCACCTATATGAACCTTAGCGGCAACGCCGTGCGCTACTGGATGCAGAAAGAAGACCTTCCCATCGACCAGTTGATGGTGGTGGTCGACGACCTGGCCCTTCCCTTTGGCACGATACGTATCAAGCCCCGAGGGAGCGACGCCGGACACAACGGTCTCAAAAACATTGCTGCCATGCTCGGCACCGACGCCTATCCTCGCCTACGCTTTGGCATAGGCGCGCAGTTTAGCCGCGGCCAGCAGATCGACTATGTGCTTGGCGACTTCACCCCCGAGGAGCGCGAGTTGCTGCCAGCCCGTATCGATGTGGCTGTCGACGCCATCAAGGCTTTCTGCCTCTCGGGCATCAATATGGCCATGAATCGCTATAATGGCGGGATAGAGCCAAAGAAGAGTAGAGGGACAGAAATACAGAAGGACAGAGAGACAGAAACACAGAAGGATAGAGAAAGCGATGGAGCTTAGAATTGACAAATGGCTTTGGGCCGTGAGAATATTCAAGACCCGGACAATCGCCACTGAAGCCTGCAAGAGAGGACGAGTCACTATAGCGGGCATGGGGGTAAAACCTTCACGCCCTATAAAGGTGGGCGACGTGATAGAGGTGCGCAAGCCTCCCGTCACCTACTCCTTTCGTGTGAAGGCCCTTACCGCCAACCGCCTCGGCGCCAAGCTCGTGCCTGACTATATGGAGAATATCACTCCGCAGAGTCAGCTCGACCTCCTCGAGGTAGTGAAAATCAGTGGATTTATCGACCGCCGCAAAGGCCTCGGTCGTCCCACCAAACGCGAAGGCCGCGAGCTAAACCGCTTCACCGAAGAGGCCATGGACAATGGCTGGGACTTTGACTTTGACGACGATGACTTTGACGAATAATATACCATCAAATGACTGCTGAAGAAAAATTAGCCCTTGAAGAGCAGGTGGTGCGGATGCTACGCACTGTCTACGACCCCGAGATACCTGTAGATATCTACAGCATGGGCCTCGTGTATAAAATCGACATCGACGACGAGGCCAATCTAAAAATCGACATGACGCTGACAGCCCCCAACTGCCCTGCCGCCGACTTTATCGTTGAGGATACACGCATCAAGCTCGAAAGCATCGAGGGGCTCAAGAGTGTTGACATCCGCATCGTCTTTGAGCCCGAGTGGACCAAGGACATGATGAGCGAAGAGGCTAAACTTGACCTCGGCTTTCTTTAATCCTCCCCCTCCCCGATGAGCGAGCGTAGCCTTACCTACTTTATCAGCGACCTTCATCTGGGCGCCAAGTATATTAGCGACCCTCGACAGCATGAAGCCATCATCACCCGCTGGCTCCGATCGATAGCCCCAACAGCCAAGAGGCTTTACCTCCTGGGCGACGTGATGGACTATTGGTTTGAGTATCGCTCGGTGGTGCCGCGCGGTCATGTGAGGTTTCTGGGAGCGTTGGCCGAGCTGGCCGATGCTGGAGTAGAAGTGACCTGGCTCAAGGGCAACCACGACATTTGGATCTACGATTATATCCCCTCCGAACTGGGAGTAAAGGTGGTGGATGGCATCCTGCGAGAGGATATCGACGGCAAGACGTTTGTGATGGAGCATGGCGATGGATGCGGCGAGATGCGGCGCAGCTATCGAGCGATGCGTCGGCTGTTTCGTTGCCGCGCTTGCCAGCGCTTGTTTGCCATGATTCATCCCGGCCTTACTGTCCCCTTTGCTCATAGCTGGTCGTCGCATAGTCGTAAAGCTTACACCGCCCCAGTCATAAATCAACTGGCCTCCGACGATGCTTTGGTGGTCTTTGCTGAGCAATATCTGCGGCAGCATGGCCATGTCGACTATTTCATCTTTGGTCATCGTCATCAGCTCATCGAGCAGAAGGTAGGCTCGGATAGTCATCTCATCATTCTTGGCGATGCCTTCAAGCTCTTTTCTTATGCCGTCTTTGACGGACAGGAGCTACGGCTATGCCAGATGACAAAGTAACCAAAAGTAAAGCACAAATTAACATTTAACATTTTTTAATCTTGGCGTATTTTTATACGTCAATTTTTGTATCTATCTGATTAGTAGATGTTTGAACAATTTTAAACCTTCCAAAAACCTCCTATGGCTGAAAAATGATGTTTAAAAACATAAAAAATTGTTTGTGGCAGTTGAAATTTCCGAATTACCTTTGTGCCACAAACCTAAAACAATCTTTTTTACCTTAGAAATTGTACCTATTGGAAACTCATAAGGAGAGGCTGCAAGCGCAGCCTCTTTTTATTTCTCTCCCATAAGCCCCATAAGCCATATAAGCCATATAAGCCCATGCATGAACTTTCGCTCGCAGAGAGCATGATCCAAATCGTAGAGCGCGAGATGAAGCGCTACCCCGACCGTCAGCTGACCGCCATCGAGATAGAGGTAGGTGCATTGGCTGGCGTAGAGATGCAGGCCTTTACCACAGCGCTTGATGCCGTAGTACGCTCCTCGGCATATCCATCGGCCAAGGTAGAAATCACCTCAATTCCTGCCCACGCTGAATGTCTGGCGTGTGGTCATCAATTTGCCACCACGCGCTACATCCCCGAGTGTCCTCAGTGTGGCAGCGGAGCCTGTGGAGTGACCTCTGGCATGGAGCTCCGCATTAGCGCACTGAGGCTCGAATAGCGGACACTCGCCCAAGGTTTAACACTTTTTCTATACCACCGCGATAGGTTTTTAGCGTTATAAAGCGTAACTTTGTATATACTAAACCCTGTATATGAATCTGCGCATTTTCCCTCCCGACGAGCTGTTAGAAGCCGACATCACTCTCCCGCTATCAAAGAGCATCACTAATCGTGCACTTATCATCAACGCCCTTACACCTGGCGCCGAGCCTCTGGGGGATATGGCCTCCTGCGACGACTCGCAAGCCATGATTGCTGCCCTTTCCTCTGCCGACACCGCCATCAACATCGGCGCGGCAGGCACCACTATGCGCTTCCTTACGGCTTTCTATGCTTCTCAGCCAGGGCGCCAGGTGACGCTCGACGGCAGCGAACGTATGCGTCATCGCCCCATTGGCATCTTGGTAGAAGCTTTGCGCAGTTTAGGGGCCGACATTGCTTATCGGGGCGGAGAGGGCTTCCCTCCCCTCGCCATCAACGGGCGCCAACTGGAGGGAGGCGAGCTCACGATTGAAGCCAATGTCAGCTCTCAGTATATCTCTGCCCTGCTGATGATAGCTCCCACCATGGCTAAAGGACTGAAGCTTAGGCTGATGGGGGATGTGGCCTCACGCCCTTATATCGCCATGACCCTTGGCCTTATGAAGCATTGGGGCGTGGAGTGTCAGTGGGAAGGCGACGTTATCACCGTGCCTTCGGCATCATATCGCCCAGCAGCGTTTAGCGTTGAGGCCGATTGGAGCGCTGCCTCCTATTGGTATGAGATAGAAGCCCTGACATCGGGGTGGGTCACTCTGCGCGGCCTGCAGGAGAAAAGCCTTCAAGGCGACAGCGCCCTGGCTCAGATTTACACCAAGCTCGGAGTTGACACCAGTTTCCAGCCCGATGAAGGCGAGGGTGTGGCTCTCAGCGCCAATCCCGACCAAGCCCCGCGCCTCGAAGTGGACCTGGCAGAGACCCCTGATATCGCCCAGAGTATTATTGCCACATGCGCCATGCTCGGTGTCCCATTTCGCATCACTGGCTTGGCCTCCCTCAAAATTAAAGAGACCGACCGCTTGGAGGCCATGCGCCGCGAGCTGCTAAAGGTAGGCGTAGTGATGACCATCGAGGAGGATAGCATCGCCTCGTGGGACGGGCGCCGAAGGCCTATCATGGAGATGCCCGTATTTGACACCTACGAAGACCATCGCATGGCCATGGCCCTCGCGCCTGTGTCGCTCTACGTCCCTGGCGTCGTCATCAACAATGTGGAGGTGGTGGCCAAGTCGTATCCAGAGTTTTGGCAACACCTCATCGACGCTGGCTTTAAGCTCGTCGATGCTGATCACCCCGTGGCCGTAGCCTCTGAGGAGGGAGAGGAGGCAGAAGCATGATAGCCGCGCTCATCATATTGGCAGCATTGGTAGTGGTGGGTGGCCTGCTCTATATCCACCATCAGTATACCCTCCGCCACGAGTCATCTCAGGAGGCCTCCAGCGCCGAAACTACCTCGGACGACCGACAGGCCGCCACACCTGCCGAGGAGGACAGCCAGTGTTGTGGCATGCATATCACCTGCGAGAAGGATTCGCTCTTGGCAGCCGTGAGCCCCACGAAAGAGTATTACGACGACGAAGAGCTCGACCGATTCCGTGGCACAGACGCCGATGCCTACTCCGACGAGGCCATCGAGGAATTTCGCAATGTCCTGCTCACCCTCCTGCCCACCGACATCGCTGGCTGGGCACGCAGCCTGCAGCTACGCGGCATCACTCTCCCCACGGAGGTGCGCGAGGAGCTGCTGCTTATCGTGTCGGAGGCACGAGCGCATGCTTGAGCTGTGGAGCATGACCTTCTTTCGCCACGCTGTGATAGGGCTTCTCATCATCAGTGTGGCCTCTGCAGTTATTGGCACATATATCGTCACCCGCCGCTTAGTGGCCATTAGTGGGGGTATCACCCATGCCTGCTTTGGCGGTCTCGGCATAGGCTACTTCTTTGGCATAAGCCCCATCTTGATGGCTACCGTAGTGGCCATCGCTTCAGCGCTCGGAGTGGAATGGCTCGCGCAGCGTCATCGTGTGCGCGAGGATTCAGCCATCGCCGTGGTGTGGGCTTTGGGTATGGCCATCGGCATCATTTTTGTGTTTCTCACCCCTGGAGCAGTGCCCGAGCTCAACAATTTCCTCTTTGGCAACGTGCTGACAATCACTCGCGCCGACCTATGGCTCTTTGCCATCTATACAGCGCTGGTCGCAGCCTTCTTCCTATGCTTTCATCGCCAGGTGGTGGCTTGCGCCTTCGACCCCGACTTTGCCCGCGTCATAGGCCTTCGCGTTAGGCTTATCAACTACACCATGGTGGTAATCGTAGCCGTAGGGATTGTATTGACCATCCGGCTTGTAGGAGTGATGCTCCTGATGTCGATGCTCGCCCTGCCTCAGATGATAGCCGAGACGCGCTGCAAGCGCTTCTACTCGCTGATGTGGGGCAGTATACTGGTAGCCGTAGCGTGTTGTATGACAGGTCTATGGCTGGGTACACTCATCGATGTCCCCTGCTCGGCTCTCATCGTGATGGTGATGGTAGGGCTTTATATCATCGCTTTTCTCACACGCCACATATCCTTTACCAAGACGGCAGCAGCAATAGCCATGGTGGTCATAGTAGCCACTACATCGGGCTGCGTCAGTCAAAAGAAAAACACAGCCGCTATACGCAACTATACCGCCTTTATCACACGCTACAACATCTACTTCAACGGCGACGAACACTACAAGACTACCCTCAAAGAGATGGAGGAGAAGTATGACGACGACTTCACCCAGCTCGTCTTGATGCATCCCATCGAGGCCAAACTCAACGAGAAGGCTCCTCAACCCACGGGGTCATTCACTCGCTCCATCGAGAAAGCTCAGAAAGCCATCCAGATACGCTCTATCAAGAAGCGTCCTCAGCGTCAGTCAGGCAAGCGCAACAACGAAGCCTACAAGGCATGGATGAAACGCGAGGAGTATAACCCTTTTCTCCACAACGCCTGGATGCTTATGGCTCGCAGCCAATACTACAACGGCGACTTTCTCGGCGCCGCTTCTACTTTTCTCTACATCAGCAAGCACTTTGGCTGGCTGCCCGAGACAGTGCTTGAGGCCAAGATGTGGCAAGCTCGCGCCTACTGCTCTGCTGGATGGGTAGTGGAGGCCGACAATATAATCTCCCGAATAAAGGAGGAAGAGCTCACCACTAACGCCTTGCGCGAAGTATATTATTTCACCTATGCCGACGTGCTAATCCACGACGAAAAGCTCGAAGCAGCTATCCCCTATCTTGAGAAGGCCGTAAAATATGCCAGTGGAGCACAAAAGACACGCCTACGATTTCTCTTAGGACAGCTTTACGAGCGCGCCGGTAATCCCACAGCGGCCTACGAGGTGTTTAAGAAAGTGGCCGACAACCATAGCGCTCCTTATCGCACACGCTTCAACGCCCGCATCAAACTCAGCGAAGTATATACCGGCTCCAATATCTCCAAGGAGGTGAAGAGCCTTAAAGGCATGACGCGCTACGAGCGCAATCGCGACTACCTCGACCAGATATACTACGCAATTGGCAATCTTTACCTCTCGCGTGGCGACACCACCCAAGCAATCGCCAACTACATTCAGGCTGTCGACCAGTCGACACGCAACGGCGTAGACAAAGCCATTGCCCAGATCACACTCGGCAACCTTTATTTCAAGCGTCGACAATATGTCGAGGCTCAACCTTGCTACGCCGAGGCTGTCCCCGTGCTCCCCGACAACTATCCCGACCTACCTACGCTCAAGCGTCGCAGCGACGTGCTCGATGAACTGGCGCGATATGCCGGCGATGTGCAGCTCCAAGACTCCTTGCTGCGCCTTAGCTATATGACCGAGGCCGAGCGCTTGGTGGTCATCGATGGCATCATCAAGGAACTCAACCGCAAAGAGAAGGAGGAGGCCGCGCGTCAAGCTGCCGAGGAGCGCCAGGCCGAACTCGAGAATCGTCAGAGCCAACTTCCCGGCAGCTCCAGCTCGGCCAACGCCCCAACGACATTTAATCTCAACACCGACAAGTCGTGGTATTTCTACAACCGTCAGAGCATCGATGCCGGCCGCTCGGAGTTTCGCAAGAAATGGGGTAGTCGAAAGTTGGAAGACGACTGGCGCCGTCGCAACAAGATGATTTTCTCCTTCGACGAGTTTGAGGATGAAGACGAAGAGAGCGCCGAAGAGGGCCAGGAAGGCTCAGAAAAGACCTCCTCCGAGGAGAAGAGCCAACGCAATCGCGCTGCCGACCCCCACTATCCCGAGTATTACCTCAAGCAGATACCCTCCACCGATGCCGAGCGCACTGTGGCCAACGAGATAATACAAGAAGGCCTCTACAATATGGGCCTTATCCTAAAGGACAAACTCGAGGACTTCGAGCAGGCAGAAACTCAATTCCTAGAGTTGCTACGCCGCTATCCCGACTCCACCTATCGCCTCGACGCCTACTATAATCTCTACATGATGTATATGCGTCAAGGCCGCACAGCCGATGCAGAGCGTATGCGCCTGCTCATCGTCTCTGAATTCCCAGCCTCGAAATATGGCGAAGCCATGCGCGATCCCAACTATTTCGAGCATCTACGCGAGATGCAAGACCACCAAGAGGCGCTATACGCTGCCACCTACGAGGCTTATCTCGCCAACCGCAACACTGAGGTGCATCAAGCCTACGAGGAGATGCGCGAGCGCTATCCCATGAGTTCGATCATGCCCAAGTTTATGTTCTTAAACGCTTTGAGTTATGTCACCGAGGGCGACAGCGAGAAGTTTGCCGCCGCTCTGCGCGAGCTTCTGGAGCGCTACCCCGACACCGACATTACGCCCATGGCATCCTCCTATCTCAAGGGGCTGGCGCAGGGGCGTCAGCTTCATGCCACCAGCTCCAACCTGCGTGGTCTGGTGCTCAACACACGCCTTACCACCAACGACAGTATTGCCGAGGCTGACCAAGCGGCCAAGTTTGTCCTCGACCCTGACACGCCACATCTGCTCATACTCCTTTACCCCACCGACTCGGTCAACGGCAATCAACTCCTCTACGACGTGGCTCGATTCAACTTCAACTCGTTTATGGTTAAGGACTTCGACTTGGAGCAGATGACCTTCGGGCCGCTCGGGCTTATCATCGTGAAGGGATTAGCGACGCAGCACGAAGCTGAGGTGTATCGCAGCCGCATTGAAAGCTCGCCCTACTCCATCTATCGCGACATTGTAAGGCCCGTAATTATCTCAACGGCCAACTTCGACACCATGCTTCGCAGCGGCTCTTCCTTCGAGGCCTATTTCCAAGCCATGGAGCAAGCCGATGTAGAAGCCACCGAAGAGAGCATCCTCCCCGACCTCCCTCCTGCCGAGGAGCCCTCTCTCGAAAATACCGATACTATCGATAGTATCGACCCCCTCGATAGTATCGACCCCCTCGATAACTATCGATAACTCTCGATAATCCTCGAAAGCCCTCGAAAGCCCTCAAAAATCCTCGACTCCACAACCACCCTCAAATATGCCCACCTCCACTACCCTTCCACGCATCCTCTGGGCCGACGACGAGATCGACCTCCTCAAGCCCCATTTGCTCTTCCTCAAAGCCAAGGGCTACGACGTCACCACCGTCAACAACGGATCAGACGCCCTTACGCTCATGGAGCAAGAGCCTTTTCAACTGGTGATCCTCGACGAGAACATGCCAGGCATCACAGGCCTTGAGACTCTCCAGCGCCTCAAGCTGATAGCTCCCGATGTCCCCGTCATCATGATTACCAAGAGCGAGGAGGAAAACATCATGGACCAAGCCATTGGCAGCAAGATTGCCGACTATCTCATCAAGCCAGTCAACCCAAACCAAATCTTGCTCTCCATCAAGAAGCATCTACATGGCGACCGCCTCGTATCCCAGCAACAGAGCTACGACTACCAGCGCGAGTTTCAGCAGATATCGATGCAAATCAACGACTGTGTATCTCTCGACGACTGGAAGGAGCTCTATCGCAAGCTTGTGTTCTGGGAACTCCAACTCGCCGCCAGCGACACCGAGATGGCCTCTCTACTGGAGATGCAAAAAGGGGAGGCCAATAGCGCTTTCTCCAAGATGGTGAAGCGGCGCTACCACGAATTTATCACTGCTGAAGGGGACAAGCGTCCTCTTCTGAGTCCCGACATTTTCAAGAAGCGCGTGTTCCCGCTGCTTGATGCTGGCGAGAGAGTCTACTTTATCCTCATCGACAATCTGCGCCTTGACCAGTGGGCTGTACTGCGCCCCATGCTGGCCGACCTATTCCATATCGAAGAAGAGCTATACACCTCTATCCTCCCCACGGCCACTCAATATGCCCGCAATGCCATCTTCTCCGGATTGATGCCAATCCAGATACAGAAGTTGTTTCCTGAGCTATGGGTCGATGAGGACGAGGAGGGAAGCAAGAATGTCAACGAAGCGCCGCTCATCGATACCCAGCTTAAACGCTATCGTCGCCCCGAGAAGTTTTCCTACAACAAGGTCAATGACAGCATTGGGGCCGAGCGCCTGCTACGCGAGGTGGCATCGATGGACAATTATCCCCTCAATGTGATTGTCATCAACTTTATCGACATGCTCTCACATGCCCGTACAGAAAGCCGCATGATACGCGAGTTGGCATCCAACAATGCCGCTTATCGCTCCATCACCGAGTCGTGGCTGCGCCACTCCCCTACGCTCGATCTCTTTCGTCGGATAGCTTCTCGCGGAGGGAAGGTGATAGTCACCACCGACCATGGCACTATCCGTGTCACCAATCCTGTACGCGTGGTTGGCGACCGCAACACCAATACCAACCTACGCTATAAGGTGGGTAAGAATCTCGACTATCCCCTGAAGCAAGTATATGAGATAAAGCAGCCTCAACAATATGGCCTCCCCTCGCCCAACGTCTCATCCACTTATATATTTGCCACCGGGAGCGACTTCTTCGCCTATCCCAACAACTACAACCACTACGTGCAATACTACGAAGGCACCTTCCAGCATGGAGGTATCTCCCTTGAAGAGATGCTCGTGCCTCTCGCCACCCTCACCCCTCGTTAACTTTTAACTTTTGACTCTTGACTTTTGACTCTTGACTTTTGACTTTTGACTCTTGACTTTTGACTCTTGACTTTTGACTTTTGACTTTTGACTTTTGACTTAATATGACTTTCACTCTTGACAATATCGACGATGCTGCTCGTCAGCTTGTAGGCCAGATGGCCGACTATACTGTATTTGCCTTCCGCGGCCCTATGGGCGCTGGCAAGACTACGTTTATCAATGCCCTATGCCGTGCCTTAGGCGTGGAGGACGACACCAGCTCGCCATCCTTCGCCATCATCAACGAATATCGCAGCGACACGACTGCCGAACTCATCTACCACTTCGACCTATACCGTCTCAACAACGTGGAGGAGGCTTTGGAGATTGGTATCGAGGACTACTTTGACTCTGGCGCACTTTGCCTCCTCGAATGGCCCGAGCGTATCGAGCCTCTCCTCCCCGACGATACAGTCTACGTGGACATTACCGTTAACCCCGACGATAGCCGCTCGCTCTCCGTCGTCCTTCCCGATGGACAAGCTTGACCTCGCCCGTTATATCCTAAGCGCTGTCTTCGCTATTGGTGGCATGCTTGCCTTTATAGGAGCTGTCACTGGTGGCGAATGGCTCTTGGGCAATCGCGATGTCAAGGCTCTTGTGGGCAAGCGTCATCGTAGAGCAGTACAAGCCGTATATGCCATCCTCGGCTTAGCCATAGTGGCTATGGCCGTGGCTCTTATATTATAACCATTATTCAATAACCTCTAATCAACCTTAACCACCATGATCATTGGAGTACCTCGCGAAATCAAAAACAATGAGAATCGCGTAGCTTTGACTCCTGCTGGAGCCAAAGAACTTGTAAAACACGGCCACCAAGTCTTCGTGCAGCACACCGCTGGCGAAGGTAGTGGTTTCTCCGACGCTCTCTATGAGGCTGCCGGAGCTCAAATCCTTCCCTCTATTGAGGAGACCTATGCCCGCGCCGAGATGATTATCAAGGTGAAAGAGCCTATTGAGCCTGAGTACGCTCTGATAGGGGCCGGACAGATTGTATTCACCTACTTCCACTTCGCGTGCGACCTGCCTCTCACCGAGGCTATGATGAAGAGCCGCGCAGTATGTATAGCATACGAGACGGTGCAACTCCCCGACGGCGCGCTCCCACTGCTTATCCCCATGAGCGAAGTGGCAGGCCGTATGTCTATCCAAGAGGGTGCTCGCTTCTTGGAGAAACCTCAAGGAGGGCGAGGAGTGCTGCTGGGAGGAGTGCCCGGCGTAAAGCCTGCTCGAGTATTGATTCTCGGCGCCGGCGTCGTGGGTCGCAACGCAGCCCTGATGGCTGCCGGTCTTGGAGCCGATGTCACCATCACCGACATCTCGCTACCCACGCTGCGCAATGTGGCTGAGACGATGCCTCGCAATGTCAAGACCCTCTTCTCTTCCCACCACAATATCGCCGAGGAGCTCCCCAACACCGACTTGGTGATTGGCTCTGTGTTAATACCAGGAGCCAAGGCTCCTCATCTGGTGACACGCGACATGCTACGCCTCATGCGCCACGGCTCAGTGGTAGTGGACGTAGCCATCGACCAAGGCGGATGCTTCGAGACCTCTCATCCCACCACCCACGCTGAGCCCACCTATGAGATAGATGGAGTGGTCCACTACGCTGTGGCCAACATCCCTGGAGCTGTCCCCTACACATCGACCCTCGCCCTCACCAATGCTACCCTCCCTTATGCTCTGCAGCTCGCCGACAAGGGCTGGCAACGTGCTTGCGAAGACGACCACGCATTGGCCCTTGGCCTCAATATCGTAGATGGAAAGATCGTGTATAGGGCTGTAGCAGAGGCATTCGGCCTCCCCTATACCCCTCTCAATCTATAGGCCCTATAAGCCTTATAAGCCCCATAGGACCTATGGGGCTTAATTTTTGTTAATTATTGCCAGAAAATTTGCCTCCTGCTCACCGCAGCCTTAACTTTGCGCTGGATTTAATCAAATGATTAAATCATATAGTTAAGTCGTTCAGTTAATCATCTCATCACATAGCTGCCTATGGAAAAAGATTCTCCCGAATCCACCGAGCTCCGCATTCTCCATGCCGCCGAGCGCCTCTTTGTGGAGCAAGGCTTCACAAAGACCACTACAGCTCAGATAGCTCGGGAAGCCCAAGCCAACTCAGCCCTCCTCCACTACTATTTCCGCACCAAGGAACTGCTCTTTGATCGCATCGTGAAGAGCAAGTTGGAGTACATCACAGGCCATATACTCTCGGCCTTTCTCGACTCCGACGAGCGCGACATACGTAAGCGAATTTTGCGGGCCACCGAGCTCCATATCGACTTCATGGTGAAGAACCGTCGCACACTGCTCTTCGTAATCACTGCTGCGCGTGAGCAACCACAACTCATAGACACCATCTACAACAACGTGCGCCCCGTGCTCAGCAACAACCTCCTTTTGCTCCAAAAAGAACTCGATGCTGCAGCCAAGAGAGGGGAGATAAGCCATATAGATAGCCTCACATTGATTCTTGACCTACTGGCGCTCAACCTTACCCCATTAGTAATCTTCGATCTTGCCCACCCAATATTGGACATCGATGAAGAAAGCTTTATTGAAGCTCGCCGACAAGAGACTCTCAAAATCATTCAACAACGTATAGCTCCTAAGCCATGAGATATTCCCTCCTTTTCACTCCGCGCCTTATAGCCGCCGGGGTAATGCTCGCTGTGGCTTGGAACATTTCGGCTCTCACCCTCGAGCAAGCACGCACTATGGCCCGCGAGCATTATCCTCTCGTCAAGGACTACAACCTCATAGCTCTCACCGAGCAATACACCGTGGAGAACGCATCTAAAGCGTGGCTCCCTCAGGTAGCAGCGTCGCTGCAAGGTTACTGGCAGAGCGCTGTGGCCTCATATCCCGAAGCGCTCACCCAGATGCTCGAGCAGACGGGCTTGACAGTAAGAGGTCTCGGGAAATGGCAATACAAGGCTGGCGTTGACATCAGTCAGACGATATGGGACGGTGGCCGCATTCGCGCCTCGCAAGAGCTGGCTCGAGCACAAGCGGCCGAGAGCCTGGCCTCCGACGACGTGGAGCTATATCAAGTAGAAAGTCGCGTCGACGACCTCTTTTTTGGCATCCTGCTTCTGGAACAACAACAGCAAGCTATCACCGCCTCGTTGCATCTCCTGGAAGCCAACTTCGCTCAGGTCAACACTCTACTGGCCAATGGAGCCGCCATGCAGAGCGATGCCGATGCCATAGAGGCTGAGCTGGTAGCTACTCAGCAACAACAAGAGTCGGTAGAAGTGACTACCGTTGCCTACCGCGCTATATTAGCCCTATATACTAATGCGCCTGCGGATGTGGCTCTTGAAGCGCCATCCTTCGAAGGAGACACCCCACTGACGACCGACTTCACCCACCGCCCCGAGTGGCGTCTATTCAACGCCCGAAGCCGTAGCATAGACGCCCAGCTCAAGCAGCTGAAGGCCTCAACCATGCCCACCCTCGGAGCCTGGGCACAAGGAGGCTGGGGGTATCCAGGGCTTAACTTCATGGAGGCAATGATGTCGCGCTCCCCTAAATGGAGCGCTACTATAGGCCTTACCCTCTCATGGGACATTGCCTCGCTATATACGCGCTCAGGCCGGCGTAAAAATCTCGAGACAGCCCGCCAACGCATTGACGTCAGTCGCGATGTATTCTCTTTCAACAGCGACCTCCAAGCCACCAACCAGCGCCATGAGATAGAGCGCCTACGACGTATATCTGCCTCCGACAGTCGCATAGTGGAGCTGCGTCAGCGCGTGAGAGAAGCCTCCGAGGTAAAACTCCGCGAAGGCATCATCAACCCCACCGATTTGCTCCTTCGCATCACCGACGAAAAGAATGCACGCATCTCTGCCAACAGCCATCACATTGAGCTGCTGCGCGCCATCGCCGCTCTCCGCCTCCTCTACAACCAATAACTCCTATAGGCCCTATAAGACCTATAGGCCCTATAAGACCTATAAGCCCCATCCATCATATGAAAGCTTTAATCTCGACTGCTCCCTTTATATCTCTCATCATACTCCTCACAGCCTGCTCCTCCGGCTCCGACTTTGACGCCCAAGGCACATTTGAGGCCACAACCGTCACTATCTCAGCAGAAGCCACTGGTAAAATTCTCGCTCTCAACGTCGAGGAGGGCGACAGTATAGTGGCTCATCAACAAGTGGGCTACATCGACACTCTCCAGCTTTTCCTCCAAAAGCTCGAGCTCGACAAACAACATGCTGCCACCCTTAACAACATCCCCGACATACCAGCCCAGCTGGCCTCCCTGCGCCAGCAGATAGCCGGCGCACAGACCGAATACGACCGTGTGAAGCGCCTCTACGACGCGGGGGCTGCTACGCAACGCCAGCTCGACGATGCCCATACATACCTCACATCGCTTCAGGGCCAGCAGCGAGGCCAGCTCTCCCTGCTCAGCAAGAACACATCCTCGCTTAGCGACCAAGCAGCCGCCGTCGACGTGCAGCGCGCTATTCTCGACGACCGTATAGCCAAGTCGTATATCTCGTCGCCAATCGATGGCGTGGTACTCACCAAGTATGCCGAGGCAGGCGAAGTGGCCGCCTTTGCCACACCGCTCTTCAAGGTGGGCGACATACATCACATGTATCTCCAAGCCTACTTTACCAGCGATCAGCTCGCCAACCTCCGACTTGGCCAAAAGGTAAAGGTATTTGCCGACTATGGCGACAACAACACGCGTGAATATCCCGGCGTGGTCTCCTTCATCGCCTCCGAAAGCCAGTTTACGCCCAAGACCATCCAGACCAAAAGCTCTCGTGCCAACCTGGTTTACGAGGTGAAAATCAATGTGGTCAACGATGGACTACTGAAGATTGGCTTGAGCGGCTACGTTATCCTCGACAACGATGAGTGACCAAGCCACTACATCCAAAGCCATCTCTGTCAGCAACGTCAGCAAGAGTTATGGCAAGGTCAAGGCAATCCAGGACGTGAGCTTTGACGTGGCCCCAGGCGAACTCTTTGGGCTGATTGGCCCTGACGGTGCCGGCAAAAGTACGCTCTTTCGTATCCTCGTCACCCTTCTCACTCCGGACAGCGGTGAGGCCACAGTTGAAGGCCTCAATACCGTCGGCGACTATCGACGCCTACGCAAGGAGATAGGCTACATGCCAGGCCACTTCTCGCTCTACCCCGACCTCACTGTAGAAGAAAACATCAACTTCTTTGCCTCCATCTTTGGCGTGAGCCGACAGGAAGGCTACCATCTCATCGCCCCTATTTATGAGCAGATAGCTCCCTTCAAGGACCGTCCAGCAGGCAAGCTCTCCGGGGGTATGAAGCAAAAACTCGCTCTTTGCTGCGCCTTGATCCATCGGCCTAAGGTGCTCTTTCTCGACGAACCCACCACAGGCGTAGATGCTGTGAGCCGTCAGGAGTTTTGGGATCTCCTCTCCCAACTCCGCCAACAAGGCATCACCATCCTCGTCTCCACACCCTATATGGACGAGGCTATGCGCTGCCAGCGCGTAGCCCTCATCTCCAATGGCAAGATAATGGAGATTGACACTCCTCAAGGGCTTATCGACCGCTATCACCTCCCTACGATAGAGGACGTATTTATCCACCTTATGGCGCCCGACAAGCCTATTGGCTCACTTTATCGTCACATTACGCCCACCCACCATCTGGCCATCAACGTCAAAGACCTCACTAAGCGTTTTGGCTCCTTCACGGCCGTTGACCATATTACCTTCAGCGTGGAAAAGGGCGAGATATTTGGTTTCCTCGGGGCCAATGGTGCTGGCAAGACCACAGCCATCAAGATGCTTTGCGGACTGAGCTTCCCCACATCAGGCAGCGGCACTGTGGCTGGCTACGATATTACCCGCCAAGCCGAGGAGATAAAGCGCCACATTGGATATATGAGCCAGCGCTTCTCGCTCTACGACGACCTTTCGGTATGGCAAAACATAGAGTTTTTCGGCGGCATATATGGTATGACGCGCCAGGAGGTGGAGAAGCGTGGCCGCGAGATTCTCGAGGAGCTCAACTTCTACGATAAGCGCCACGACCTTGTGGCCGACATCCCTCTTGGGTGGAAACAGAAGTTGGCCTTCAGCGTGGCGCTCCTCCATCGGCCAGAGATTGTGTTTCTCGACGAGCCTACAGGAGGCGTTGACCCCGTGGTGCGTCGCCAGTTCTGGGAGTTGATATATCAGACAGCGGCCAAGGGCGTCACCATCTTTGTCACCACCCACTATATGGACGAGGCTGAATACTGCAATCGTATCAGCATCATGGTGGCAGGCAAGATAGAGGCGCTCGACACCCCCACCAATCTCAAGAAAGCCTATGGAGCTCAATCGATCGACGAGGTGTTTCGCATCTTGGCCCGTAATAATCCACGCAATGAATAGCCCGAATATCGCTTATGAAACTCGCTCCATTTATCTATAAGGAAAGTCTACACGTGGTGCGCGACTGGCGTATGCTCCTTGTGGTCATCATGATTCCCATCGTGCAGATGCTTCTATTTGGGTTTGCCATTTCCACGGAGGTCAACAATATAAAGGTGGCCGTCAGCTACCAAAAATATACCAACGACGTGCGTCTCACCATCGAGCGCCTTATTGCCAACCCCTACGTCACGGTGAAAAAATATGTGGCTCCAACCGACATTTACACCACTCTCAAGGCTGGCGAGACCGACGCCGCCATCCTCTTTGCCGACGGCGAGGAGGCACAAATCATCACCGACGCCAGCAATCCCAATATGGCCCAGACAAGCACTGGCTATCTCACCGCCATCCTCAGCGACAGCTATGCTGCACCATCGCTCTTCGATAGCCATTATCTTTACAACCCCCAACTCTTGTCGAGCTACAACTTCGTGCCTGGGGTCATGGGCATGCTCTTCTTGCTCGTCTGCGCCTTGATGACTGCTGTGTCGGTGGTCAGAGAGAAGGAGACCGGCACGATGGAGCTACTACTGGTGTCGCCCGTGCGTCCAATGGCTATTATCATCAGCAAGATGGTGCCTTTTTTCGTCCTGTCATGCATTGACCTGACGCTGATCATCCTCATCGCGCGCTATCTTCTGGGGGTACCGCTAAGCGGAGGAGTGATTCCCATCGTTCTCTTCACGACGCTCTACGTTGTCCTTTCCCTCTTTCTGGGATTGTTTGTCTCCACCGTGTCGCGCACCCAGATTATGGCCATGCTCATCTGTGGCATGGTGATGATCTTCCCCGTGATTCTACTCTCCGGACTGATATTTCCCACTGAGAATCTGCCCGTGGTGCTCAAGCAGCTGTCGTATATCGTCCCTGCCCGCTGGTATATCGACGCTATGCGCAAACTGATGATTGAAGGCCTTCCCTTGACCGACGTGATGCTCGACCTCATCATCCTCTCCGGTATGACCCTCTTCTTCCTCATCGTCTCGCTGCGCAACTTCAAAGACCGCCTCTCCTAACCTCTTGACTTTTGACTCTCGACTTTTGACTCTTGACTTTTGACTCTTGACTTTTGACTCTTGACTTTTGACTCTTGACTTTTGACTTAATATGAAAAGTTCCATCCTGGCCGTTGTGGTCCGCAAAGAGTTTCAGCAGTTTTTCCGCAACCCCTTTTTGCCGCGGCTCTGCTTGATGTTTCCCATCGTCATCATGCTTATCATGCCTCTTGTCACGAATATGGAGGTGAAGCATGTAGGAGTGGTGGTGGTCGACAACGATCGCCAGGAGTTTTCGCGTCAGCTCGCCAACTCTCTTCGCGCCTCCGACTACCTCTCGCTCTATGAAGTGACACCCTCGTATGCCACCGCCATCCACGCCATAGAGCAGGGCGATGCCGACGTGATTGTGGACATCCCCGATGGCTTCTACAAATCGCTCTTCACTGCCGAGCCCAAGCGGCTTAAGCTCTCGGGGAATGCCGTCAACGCCACCAAAGGCACCTTTGGCCTGCAGTATGTGCAAGCCGTGGTGGGGAGGATTCTCGCTGAAGAGATGCCAGCCAGCAGGGCTTCAATGCTCGCCTCGGCTATGACCGTCAGCACTCTCCATCTCTTCAATCCTACGCTCGACTATCGCTACTACATGATTCCGGCACTGATGATTATGCTCATCGTGATGCTTTGCGGCTTCTTGCCCGCTCTCAACATCGTAAGCGAGAAGGAGGTGGGCACTATAGAGCAGATCAACGTATCCCCCATCAGCCACTTGACGTTCACCTTGGGCAAGGTGCTCCCCTACTGGATTATCGGCCTCGTGGTCTTGACCGTAGCCATGACTATTGCTTGGGCTGTATATGGGCTGGCGCCACGAAGCTCCATAGGGATTATCTATGGAGCTTCGGCATTGTTTTTCGTTATCATGTCGTGTTTTGGCATCACGATCGCCAACGGCTCTCAGACGATGCAGCAGTCGATGTTTGTGATGTTCTTTTTCGTGATGATTTTCATCTTGATGAGCGGCTTGATGACGCCTATCCAGTCGATGCCCTCGTGGGCCCAGACTATCACCTATGCCATCCCTCCGCGTTACTACATCGACATAATGCGCGCAGGCTATCTGCGAGGCAGCTCTTTCGCCGAACTGCTCCCGCAGTTTGGCATGCTCGCTGCGTTTGCCGTAGTATTTGCCTTGATGGCGGTGTTCTCCTACCGCAAGCAGAGCTAAGCCCAGATTATTCAATCCACTTCACCTTGGAGGCATCGCGCGGCTTGGCCTCGGGAGCCTCGTCGGCGTAGCCTACACCTATCACGAGCTGCAGCTCGTAGTCGGCCGATATCTCAAGACGTTGCAGATAGGGATTGCAGTCGGGCGTATCCTTAAGGAATGCTATAGGGCCTCCTTGTATACACGTCCCAAGACCCATAGCCGTGGCGGCAAGCACCATATTCTCTGTTATGAGGCCACAGTCCACCAGACCCTTGCCGTCGCGAGGCGTGGCGATGAATATCAGCGCAGGAGCGTTGCGAAACATGTTCTTGAATCCCTCGCCTTGGGCTCTTTCGGGATTCTTGGCGGCGAAAATCTCAGTAAGCTCGGCGATAAAGGCGCTATCCTGCACCACGCGCACCTCCCAAGGCTGTTGGTTCATACCGCTGGGGGCATTGATGCCACAGTTGACTATAGTCTCCAGTTTCTGGCGCTCTACGGGAGTGTCTTTATAGGCGCGGATACTGCGGCGCTCGAGGATGGTGTTGACCACGATTGCTGAGTCGCTTTGCTCGGAGGCGAGCATATCGCCTTCACGCGATTCCATAGGGCGCGTACACGATGAGATGCCGACTGCCAATAGCCCAGCGGCGAGGAGAGAAAGAGATAATGACTTCATGGGGGGATATTATGAAAGAATGTTAGAAATATGATTTGTCATCACAAAGTTACATAAATTTCAAGGCCGCGCGAAAAAAGTGGTCAAAAAATTTGGAGGTCTCAAAAGTCCTGCGTACCTTTGCATCGCTTTTGGCAATCGACACGGGCGCTTAGCTCAGCTGGTTCAGAGCGTCTGCCTTACAAGCAGAGGGTCGGCGG
>JAJBVL010000103.1:0-1440 GCA_020859845.1 Bacteroidales bacterium | reverse complement strand
GAGCGTCTGCCTTACAAGCAGAGGGTCGGCGGTTCGAATCCGTCAGCGCCCACCACCAAAATTCAATCCACGTCGATTAGTCCATCAGCGCTTGGGCGCTTAGCTCAGCTGGTTCAGAGCGTCTGCCTTACAAGCAGAGGGTCGGCGGTTCGAATCCGTCAGCGCCCACCAAGCAATCAGAAGCACTTCCCCACAGTAGCGGAGAAGTGCTTTTTTTTCGTTGCGTATGTCCTACCGATTTCAGTTGGCAGCCATCCCTTCTGTTGCAGCCTGAGCGTCGATAGAGTCAACCACTACCTGCTGGGCGGCCTCCTCCTTGAGTTCTGACGTAGGATTGTCGTAGGCCTCGAGCTGGGTGCGGAAAGCCTCGGCCACTACCGTTAGGTTGATGGCTACGCCTTGGTTGGCCGTTTGTTTCTCAATGTCCTTCCACATTGCCATAGCCTGTGTGGGGTCCTTCTCCATAGCCTTGTCGTAGCAGGCCACGGTGTTGCGCATGGCCTGAATGGCGGCTGCTTCATCGCCATTGGCTGCGTTGACGGCTACGAGGGCTGTAAAGTCGGCCGTAAGGCTGGCAAGAGTCTTGATAGAGCACTCGTCGAGGCGCGTATAGAGGCCGTCGGCGAGCGTTGTGGCGCGACTCACGTCTTGTTGTTCGATGGCTTTCGTGATGTCATCGCATATTTTCGCTTGATTGTCAGAGCAGGCCCAAAGAGCGAGACAAAGAAGAGCTGCTGCTATCCATGACACGGTTTTGCTTATCATAGTAACTAAGAGATTTTAAATAGTTGTTATTTGTATTAAAATAAGGTTTAAACCCCTCTATTTGTTCAGCATTTGTATCATCTTAAGCCAAATAGAGCGCCGCCCGAGACTGCGAGGCTCTCGGGCGGCGCTCTATCATGGAGTATTTAGTAATCTTACAGCTCGTTCGGTGGCAAAAAGATACTGGAAAGTTATTCCTCTCAGAAACTTAATCCCTTCAAGAAATTCATCCAACGTTATATAATTTTTTAAATATCTTGCCGCTTGGCGCATGACTTTGTCGTCGGCGATAGGACCATATACTATGTCATAGTCATGCACGTTAGTTCGTTCTTTGATTTCTCTAAGTCAATCTGTTTTATCTCAGTATCGCTGCCATGATACAGTTTCATCTAATTGCCCTCCATTGCGATTAGTTATTGCTACGATGTCAGCTATCACATCCCCATATGAAAGGGTATGCATGAGATTCTTCCATACTATTTCACGGGGACTTCCCCCCTCTGCGGCAGCTTTCGCAGTGCAGCGGCCCTCCGCTGCTCTTTAAGCGTCGGCCCTCCGACGCAATCTAATGGCACGTCATGTGAGAGCCAGAGGGCTGGCTCAAAAAGAGCAGCGGTGGGCCGCTGCACTGCGAAAGCTACCGCAGCAGGGACACCCCCCTGGAGTCGAGCA
>JAJBVL010000055.1 GCA_020859845.1 Bacteroidales bacterium | reverse complement strand
GTATATATGAAGTCTTATCGCTTTGCTTTGGCTCCTTGCCTTGCAACAATATTTTCTTTCTCTGCAGCAGCCCAAAGCCCTGACCTTGATGCCCTCTTTCGCAGAGCCTTGGATAATAGTCCCTCCATCCAAAGCACCATCGCCAGCAATCAAGCTCAAAACCTTGAGATGGCACGCGAAAATCTACTGGAAGACCCCGAAGTGGAGCTCCAACACGAATGGGGCAACAAAGAAGCCGAGGGCAACAAATGGAACATCTCCGTCACCCAAAGTTTTGATTGGCCTGGCTTGTACAAGGCACGCAACGATGCTCGTAAGGCTCAAAGAAAAGCGGCTGACCTTCAGCTCTCATCCCAGCGCTTGGAGATGCTCCTGGAGTTGAAGCTTAACGCTCTGAAGATTGTGAAGGTGCGTCGCGACCTTAAGGCTCAAGAAGAGATTGTGGCCCATTACAAGGGGCTGGTGGCAATGAATAGTGTAGCCCTCCAGCAAGGCGATATCACGGTGCTCGACCTCTCTAAAATACGTTTGGCATCTATTGAAGCTACGCGCGCCCTCGACAAGCTACGCATCGAGCTGCGGCAGGCGCAAGGAGAACTCCTCTCGGCATGTGGCGACGAACGAACGGCCAACGAGATTATATCCTTGCTGACAGATTATCCGGCCGAGCAACTCCACTCCGAGACTGAATACGAGAACTACCTGCGCAACTCTTATCCTGAGATTTTGGCCAACAATGCTTTGGCCGAGATGGAACGCCAAAATGTCAGGGTGGCTCATCGCAGCGCACTGCCAGGTTTTACGCTGGGATATATGTATGAAAATGAACAGGTGGGAGCCTACAACGGACTTATTGCTGGTATGACGATACCGTTGTGGTCTACTCGCCATCAGGCCAACATTGCACGCTTGCAACAAGAAGCACTTGCCTATGACAATCAAGCCCTTCTGATACGACTTACGGATGAGATGCGTAGCGAGCGCCGTAATGCCCTTTCGCTTCTTAATATCGTGGAGGAGTATCATGCCGTGCTTGAAAGCACCGATTACGAAGACCTCCTAAAAAAAAGCCTCACCGGAGGGCAAATCTCGGTGAGGGAATATATAGAAGAAATAGACTTTTACCTCGAGGCCCGTCAAAAGCTCAACGAAGCCAAGTATGAGCTGGCCTGCTCTTTTGCTCGCCTCAACTGGCACTCCCTCCTTAATTGATTAATTGCCCTATCCCTCCCCAAAATGATACAATCCTCCCCGCAAGCGCCAATGTCTTTGCGGGGAGGATTGGGTTTATTAGGGATTGACCACTACTTCAGGACTTATGGGTTCTACACGACCCGTGATAAATTCTGGGATGTTGTAGGAACGAGTAAAGTAGTCGTAGAAGTCGGCTTGTGGTTGCGGCAGGGCAAATGGTTTGTCAAAAGTCCCTGTTGCCGGGTCGAAATGGGCGAAATATGGACGGCCCCACAACCCATCCAGCCTCTTGCTGCTAAACACTATCCAGCGTCCTGTAGAGCTCCACGTGTGGTAGCTCTCTACATTGTCCGAGTTGACCTCATCCACAGGACGTGTTGTGCCAGTGACAAGATCCAGAAGCCACAAGTCGCTCTCTTTATGCCAAATGGAGAAGTTGCCATAGTCTGACAAGGTATAAAGGAGCCATCGGCCATCGGGCGACACTCGTGGGAAGGATACCGACTTGCCTTCTTGCGAGGCTGCAATGACCACCTCTGGCTCTCCGAACGTCTGTGTGGCCAAATCGACACTTACTTTACATAAGTCATAACGGATGCTGTCGTAGTAAAGATCATTGCGTGGAAGCGCGCGGCAGAAATAGATTTCATCGCCAGCAGGGGTCCATGAGGGGAAGGTTTCGAGCCATTCTTCCGTGCTTACGCAGGGGCCCGTAAAGGCCTTGTCGGCTTCCACATCATACACCATCAGGTCGGCCCACATGTCGCTTACCTCTATTGGCTTATCACCAGCCAGGTGGAAAAACTGCTTGATGTCGTTAGAAGCAAAAGCTATGTAGCGCCCAGAAGGATGCCAAGAAGGATACACCGCACCGTTGGGGAGAGCTGGACAGCGTGGGTTGACCTTTACGTCATGGCCCTCGCGACGTATCACAGTGCCACCCTGAGGACCTCTCACATGGAGCATCATCGTCTGTGCATCTCCTTTGGCGAAGGAGTGGCAGTTGACACACTGCAGCTCAATATCCTTATTCTCTATAATCGGTTCTTGAAGATAAGATGAGAGTTGACGCTGGTATATGCCCATACGATTCCATAGCTCATAGCCAGGATAAATAAGACGATAGGCTATCCACGGATCGATAGTGTCTCCATTAATGTAAATGTCGATAGGCAGCCACCCTCGCCATTGCCCATCATTGAGGGTAGACACTGTCAGTTTAATTGGCTGCCCCGCGTTGCCTTCCACCAGCTTGCGCCATTTATCGAGATCCAAAGCAAAGGAGCCATCCTTGCTTCTCAGATACCAAGATGCTGAGGCATCCCCCGCCCCCACTTCGAGCTGGTAGTCGTCGGCTTCTTCGAGGACTTTAAAGCTGGGAGCCGCCATATTGATGGGCATTGTCACCCCCGCATAGTCAGGGTTCAATCGAGGCGAAGCATCCACTTGGCTCTCTGGAGAGATTCTGTTGTTACAAGCTGAAAGGATTGGGATGATCGCTGCCATAAGAAGCAGACGATGTGAGATATGATGTGTCATCGAAAGTGTCGTTTTTATATTATAGGTGTTGAGCTGGAGTAACTGAGGGTGCAAATTGCTGCTGAGGATCGCGCACCGTAGGTCCGTAAGGGCTTAGATAATGCATCCAATACCAATAAGTGTCGCCAAACTGTCGGGCTATCTCTTCTTTGCTCATATTGAAGGGGATATTGACATAATCGTTAAATCGCTTTTCAACTTCGGGCGAGACGTAGAGCCCTTCTTGGGCAAAAGCATAGTCGCCCACCCTTATCTTATAGAGCATTAGCGCCTCTTCATAAAGACGTGGCATCACCCGCATGTCGCGTGGGAGAGCGTTCTTGAACCCCACCACATCATTGGTCATCAGCATAATACACAGCATCAAGTCCTCCGCAGCTTTATTGGAAGGATTGTAGCGCAGGCTCTGCTTAAGGTTATGCACCACATATATTATATTGGAGAAGAAACCGCTTTCGGAAGGCGCTCCCTCAGGGAAAGCATTCACCAAGCCCATGGCCTGGGGGTCATCCTTAAGCTGCTCCAGGCGCTTGCCTTCACCGCTATAAAAAAGGCTCTGTTTTAGAAGGTTAATATAGCGTTGAGCTATCACAGGCTTACCAAGGGCAATATTGTAGCGAGCTAAATTGACAAGATGAGGAGCCGTCTCCCCTACCACCACCAATGCTTCATTCTCCCAATGGAGAGCATCGTTAAGAAGCCCCACGCTCTCCAGCATGTAAGCCCCATACTCGCTTTGGCGAGTGTCGCTTGTCCATGGGAAGTAAAGGCTCATTAGCCCAAAGCGTTGCGGATGCTCCATCATTCGATATGGTAGCTGACCTTGGCGCGTCAAGATGACGTTGCGGAAATATTGGAGCAGCTGGTTGTCGCGTCCAGAATTATGATAACCTTCTATGCGGTTGAGGGCGTCTTGATAATCTCCATTTTTCACTGAGCGTTCTGTCAGCATCAGACAGCGCTCTACTGGATTAAAACTCTTTACCACATGACAGTAAGCTGTTATCATAAGCGCGGCACCAATGACTCCTGATATGACAAAAGGGAGCCAGGGGCGAGCCAACGTCTTGGGCTTAAACCGCCGGTGGAAGCCGTAGCGACACACCAAGCCAACCGCCATGCCCAGTAGCCATAAGGCCACGCTGAACACTAGAGCCAGCACAGCTGCGCCTGGAGAATATTCTATGGAGGTCATTGACAGCAATGCCCATAGTGGCGCCACGAGCGACAATTGGAGCCAATCGTAACACCGGATAAGCATCTGTAGGCCAAAGTTGCATAGCAGATAACATCCTGTCAACACCGTGGCCATTACCGCTGAACCCAGCCAAGGGTAATAGAAAAATTGCATCAAGAAGTCGGCTCCCGTTTCCAAGAATCCGTATTGATGAAAACGTTCGGCAACGTAAGCTCTAGAGAAAAGAAACAAGCGATGCTGTTCGTGGTAATACATCACATGCTCCAGTAGCGTCATGCATATGGCAAAGACGTATATCCAAAGGACAAAAGCTATGATTACTCTTAATGTAGAGTATCGTAAAATGATAGATTTCACTGCGTCTGGTATAATTGAGGTATCTTACTTTGCTGCAAAATTACTCATAACAGCGTAAATAAGAAAGCCTAATCTACATAATTCCCGAAAAAATTCGTAATTTTGCGCTCTCAACCCGAAGTAAACATATATTATTACTACATAACTTGACATATGATCAACGCTCAAGACATTAAAAACGGCACTTGCATCCGCATGGATGGCCGTCTCTATTTCTGTGTGGAATTCCTTCATGTAAAGCCTGGCAAAGGCAACACCTTTATGCGCACCAAGCTTAAGGACGTGGTTGACGGCCGTGTATTGGAGCGCCGCTTCAACATCGGCGAGAAACTCGAGGACGTACGCGTGGAACGTCGGCCCTACCAGTATCTTTACGCCGAAGGCGGCGACGACATCTTTATGGACAATGAGACCTACGAGCAAATCCCCATCCACCGCGACCTCGTGACCGGTTGCGACTTCATGAAGGAAGGCGACACTGTGGAGGTGGTACGCGACGCTTCGACCGACACTGTCCTCTTTGCAGAAATGCCCGTCAAGACAGTTCTGAAGATCACTTATACCGAACCTGGCATTAAGGGCGACACAGCCACCAACACTCTCAAGCCTGCCACAGTAGAGACAGGAGCCACCGTACGTGTGCCTCTCTTCGTCAACGAAGGCGATATGATAGAGGTAGACACTCGTGATGGCAGCTACATCTCGCGCGTAAAAGCGTAATCACCCCCTCCTACATTCCTTACTCCATCGAATGATCATAACCAATTCGCTGGCCACTTTTGGAAAGTATTGTCTCTTCATGCAGAGAGTATTTACTATCCCCGACAAGTGGAAAGTGTTTTTCAACCGCACCATCTTTGAGATCAACAAGCTGGGTGTCGATTCCATTCCGCTGGTGATGGTAATATCCATCTTTATTGGAGCCGTGATCGCTATCCAGATGCAGCTCAATATATCGTCGCCGCTAATCCCCGCTTATAGCGTGGGATTGGCGACACGCGATATCGTGCTCTTGGAGTTCTCCAATTCTATCCTCTGTCTTATCCTGGCTGGAAAGGTTGGCTCCAACATTGCTTCCGAGATTGGCACCATGAGAGTCACAGAGCAGATAGATGCTCTCGAGATTATGGGTGTCAATTCATGCAACTTCTTGGTGCTCCCCAAGGTGGTGGCCTTTATCTTCTTTATGCCCGTATTGGTGTCGTTTTGTATAGCGACATCGCTGGTAGGCGGTTTCCTCGTGGCGGTATTCACCGATATTATCACCGTCAGCAGGTATGTATATGGCTTGCAGGCCCTCTTCCAAGAGTGGTACGTATGGTATGGCCTCATCAAGAGCTTGTTTTTTGCTTACGTAATAGCTTCAGTATCGGCCTTCTTTGGCTATTATGTCAAGGGCGGCGCTCTGGAGGTGGGCAAAGCCAGCACCAACGCGGTAGTATCGAGCAGTATACTTATCCTCCTATTGGACGTAGTACTCACTAAACTCTTATTGCAATGATCGAGGTTAAGAATGTCACCAAGTCGTTTGATGATAAGACAATCCTTTACAATGTAGATGCCACTTTCTACACTGGCAAGACCAATCTTATTATCGGTCAAAGCGGTTCGGGAAAGACTGTCTTGATGAAGAGCATAGTGGGACTCATTCGCCCCGAAGAAGGTGAAATCCTATATGATGGACGTAATCTCTTGGCCATGAATCAAGAGCAGGTCAAGAAACTGCGCGAAGAGATAGGAATGCTCTTTCAAGGGTCGGCCCTTTTCGACTCCGAGACGGTGTTGGGCAACGTCATGTTTCCTCTGATGATGTTCACCAAAATGTCGCCAGCGGAGATGAAAGATCGTGCCCAGTTTTGCTTAGAGCGTGTAAATCTTAAAGGCGCCGACAATAAGTTCCCCTCCGAGATTTCGGGCGGTATGCAGAAGCGTGTGGCCATAGCTCGTGCCATTGCCCTCAATCCAAAATATCTCTTTTGCGACGAGCCCAATTCAGGCCTCGACCCCAAGACGTCAATCCTTATTGATGAACTTCTAAGCGATATCACCCACGAGTATAATATCACCACCATCATCAACACCCACGATATGAACTCCGTGTTGGGCATTGGCGAGAATATTATCTTTATCAACAAAGGTCATCGCGAATGGATAGGCGACAAGGAAGAGATATATAAGACCTCCAATGAAGCCCTCAACCAGTTTGTGTTTGCCACCGACCTTTTCCAGCAGGTGAAGCGCTACATCATCTCCCACGCTTCGCCTACGCCCCCTCCATCAACTCAGAAATAAGAGTGTTGGCAATCAGCCAGTGGCGCTCGGGGATTCTCAGGCACCCCTCCTGGGTTATCTCCAAGTGGCCAAGGCGTAGCGCCAGCGACGCACGACCCGCAAGTCCTTGCAAAGCTGACTTCCCAAAGAGTTCTTCGAAAGAGCCAAGTGAAAGGCCTTCACAGGTGCGGAGTCTCACCATGATCGTATCGTTGAGGATATCCTGCAGGTTCTCATCCTCTTCTTCGTAGAAAGGAGAAGCCGTGAAGTCCCACGTCACATACTTATTGAGACGCAGCTTATTGCTGCGCCTTTTTTTCCCATCCCAACTCACAGCTCCTGGTCCCAGGCCTAAATATTTGTCTCCCTCCCAATAGCTGCTATTATGGATGGCTCTATGGCCCGAAAGAGCAAAATTAGAGATTTCATAATGCTGTAGGCCCCTATGGCGAGTGGAAGAGCAAAGAATATCCCACATCTCTTCAATATTCTCTTCGGATGTCTCCTCGATCTTACCCAAGGATAGCATCGCCGTTAGCCGTGTCCCCGGTTCGTAGCTAAGCATATAAGCCGAGAGATGGGGAGGAGCCAGCGCCAACACTCTTCTCAAGCTTTCATCCCAGCTCTTCACCGTCTGCTCTGGAAGGCCATAAATCAAGTCGACACTCACCTCCAGGCCGCTCTTCATCAGCAGTTCCATAGCGTTCAAAGCTTGATGGGCCGTATGGCGTCGACCTATTATTCTCAGCTCGTGGTCGTCGAGTGTCTGTATACCCATACTGACACGCCCCACCCCAACATCTTTTAAAGCGTCGACTAGTAGAGGAGTGACATCCTCGGGATTGACCTCTACAGTGGCCTCTTGGCATTTCTCGGGCTTCAAATGCCTAATCAGACTTGAGAGAAGACCGACAGGAAGAATCGAAGGGGTGCCACCTCCTATATACAAGGTAGTAAACTCCTCTGAAATCTCATCGCGTCGCGCCTTATATTCTTCGATTACCTTCCCCACAAAAGCCTGGTGGGTCTCCATGCGCGGAGTAGAATAGAAGTCGCAGTAAAGACACTTGGAGTGGCAATAGGGTATATGGACGTATAGGCCTGCCATTGCTCTTCACTCTCTATTGTCCACACAGAGGCTTGAAATGGCAATACTTACAATGCTCCTCGCTGGGACACGCGTCAAAGCACGTCTTCTCGTTAAAAATCTCTTGGAGCAACAGGTCAAGATGCTCTTTAAACTCATCAATCACTTCGTGGTAATCCTCCAATTGAGATTTTTTATCACTGCCGTATTGTATAGAGTTTATAAATTTGCAACCTTCCACCTCTCTAAATTTATAAATATACGGCTTGATAGCCTCATCGCTGCCCTTATAAAGATTATAAAGATAGGAGTAGAGAATGAGCTGAAACACAGCCTTAGGACGTTCCTGCTCCTCTCCATCAAACAAGCTCTCTACGCTTCTGAAGAAAGGCACATCCCCGCCTGTCTTATAATCAATAAATTTAAGCTTCCCTTCCTTTCTATCAATGCGGTCAATAATCAAGGTCATGGTCACTTTTCTCCCATCTCCTATATCATAGGGCAAGCTACACTTTTTTTCTGCTTCTATGAATGTAAAGGGCGTCTCATCCTTTTCTTTATCCAGAAGATTGACTACTAACTTTTCTGCCACTTTCGACATTACCAGTGATTCTCCTTTCAGTTCATCGTCTTGATGGACCGCATCCTTCTTATGGTAATAACGGTTGATGTTGCGAGTGATGAATTTCACTATTGTAGGATTGCCAAGCTTGGCATAGGTGTCAAGAGTCTCGCGTTGGATTATTGATGGGTTGTTCTCCTTGAGAGCCGTATAAAAATCTTGCATCACGTTATGTACTATACTCCCAAACAATGACGTGTCGATATAATCCACCGTCTCCGAGTCGTCGCTATAGTCCTCCACGTATTTCAGATAGAATCTCAGTGGACATGCTATATAGTCGTTGAGGCTCGACGCCGAGAGTCTACATCCGCTCTCTGGATCAAAGTACCTATTCAGACGCTCCATCACCTTTGATGTCTTGACCACGCTTAGTTGCTGAAGGGTTGAGATATGGAGAGGATAGGTCTTGAGCTTATGGACGCACGAGGTATGGGGATAAAGATACAATAGCTGGGCTATATAGCGCGACTGTTCCCCAGAGGAGAGACCTGAGGTGCGAGCATCATAGATAAGCACCACCTCCTTTGCCCGGGATATCAGGCGGTAGAAATAGTAGCCAAAGATACTCTCTTGGAAGTCTAATGTCGACATCCCATAACCTCGGCGCAAGGCGTCGGGGATAAAAGAGCTGGTGTAGAGATTGCGTGGAAACACTCGCTCATTCATCGAAAGGATGATGATGTTGTCAAAGTCTAATCCACGTGTCTCAAGCACACCCATGATCTGGAGTCCTCTAAGAGGTTGGCCTTCAAAGTTGACCTTAGCACCTGCCATCATTCGCTCCACAAGATTAAAGAGCGTGGATTCTTTCATCTCTATTTGGTATTTCTGGCAGGCATCCCTGAGCTGTATAGTGGCCTCTTTGTAGCTTAACAGAAAGGCCTTGCGTAGCTCCTCTCCCTCCTCCGGAGTTCTCTCAATAAGAAACTCCACTAAATTGATAAGATATATGAAGACTCCCTCCTGCTTCTTGGGATGGGTCACACTCGTAAATACATTGACCAACGGAGAGTCAGTAAACATCTTGGATGGCACATCATAGAGCCGATCATTGTCTATACGGTCAAGTATTCCGTCGACCTCTATGGGAGATATCTCTCGGATAATGGGATTGAGAAGCAGAGCTTTGACGTCTTCATAAAAGAAAGTCCCTGCGCCATTTTCCTCGGGCTTAGAATGAAGTTGAAGATGAATCACCAGCTTCATTAGCGAAGCTATAGGACTAAATTTCATGGGAAAGCCCATCGTCACATTCAGATTGGTGATTTCGGCTGGCACTGAATGAATCATCGGGAGAAAAAGCTGCTCATCAGGTAATACGATGGCGGTGTTGATGGCATTTTCTCTGTTGCTAATCGTGCCATCCTCAAGCCATCTCAGAAGTTGAGTGCCCGCTTCTTTAGTCTGGCCAGCATTAGAGGGCAAGCCTATTATCTGTAGCGACGGCATAGAAGTGAGTTTCTTCTCTGGAAGAGGATAGCGTGAAGCAAAATCCTTCATGTTGCGACGTATAAAGCGCCCGGCTTTATTGCCTCGGTCATCCAATACAGGCGAGTTGGCATCCCAATAAAAGTCGCCACGGCCAATATCCCGTAAGAGGGAAAAGATGCGCAGTTCGGATGTCGACAATACGTTAAACCCCACAAAGATATATCTCTCAAAAGGCAATGAATCTGCGCTCAACTCACGCAGACTATCTACAGCGTTGCGATACATCATCCCTTGCGAAGCCTTATTCTGTTGCATCAGTCGACTACGGAAGTTATGATATAGAGGCTCTAACACTTCCCATAGTTTTAAAAACTTTGCCTTAGTCTCATGTAGAGAGTCTATTTCTTCATTGTGGATTTGATGGATATGAGTCCAAAACTCCTCAATGTATTGCTCTGGCTTCTCCTCCCCCCAATACTGCAGGATTATGGCTCTTTGGTCTTCAGTCAAGTAAGTTGAATTAATCTCGCGAAGATTTTTCACATTGGAGAAAAGCTTCCCTGCATCCACAAGATACTTGTCGACGTCGTTGAAGTCGGTAATCAGCATGTCGCCCCAGAAGACAAAGTGGTCAAAGTCTTCTATGTCCTCTGAGAGTCGCCGATATTCTTCATAAAGGATCATCAGCTGCTCAAGGCGAGTGGCCTCAACCTCTCGTGAAAAGTCACCCAAGAAGTCGTTGATAGTAATAGCCGCAGGCTCTATGAAGGGAGGACGCATCTGAGCCTTCAGATAATGGCGAAAGAAGCTGACACTGCGTTTGTTGGGAAACACAAAGCAATAGTCGGCTAAGCGTTGCTTCTCGTTGTCGCTATATACTTTTGCTACTTGGCTTAGAAAAGGTTGCATATGGGAAGGGGGGGGGTTAAAAGTTGGTTGGAGAATAAAGTTGACTATGGGTTATGGATTAAGTTCATTGTCTTGACGGCTACGTCAAAGTTGATTAGTTTGCCATTACCATTTCCAG
>JAJBVL010000100.1:53332-65715 GCA_020859845.1 Bacteroidales bacterium | reverse complement strand
AGCCTATGTAGTGCGGCTGCCTCAGCCGCCCATGTTTCGCGGCTGCCTCAGCCGCAGTGGCGGCGAAGCCGCGCAATCCGTCTACGGAGAAACGCGGAGGGGACGCGGAGGGGCCGGCGGCCTCGCGGCCCGCAGCAGACGCGGCTACGTCAGCCTCAATTCGTCTAATTCGCGTAATTCGTCGTTAATTCGTAGTCGCCGAGAGCATTCGTAGTAGCACTCTTGCTCCAAGACTACGAATTTTATACGAATTTCGCGAATTCCACGAATTGGCTTGCAAGCAAGCGCCATCCGGACGCCTTGTTCGTCAGGCGACATTGTAGGTTGGCCGGCTCGGCCGACCGCCCAGGCGAGGTCATTTCTTCACCTGCATCGGCGGCTGAGGGCCATCCGGAGGCGGCGTAGCCGCCGCCGCTATTTGAAAACAACCCCTACGAGGTTACCTTCGCCTGGGCGGTCGGGCGGGCCGCCCAACCTACAATGTCGCCTGACGAAACCCGCCCATGCAGCGGGCCGCGAGGCCGCCGGCCCCTCCCAGTCATGCCATACGGATGGAATCCGTGTGCATCCGTGTGGTCCGTGGTTCAGTATGTCATTTTTCTGGCGCGGCGCCTCTGCGCCGCGCGTGCGAGGAGAGAGAGGAGAGTTCTATTCGCTGCCGATGGTCGCCGTGGCACCCACCGTTATCAATCCGCGGAGCCAGGGAACATAGTAGCTATCCGCGGATGGCATTGTCAGGGGCTTCGTCCCCTCAGTTTCAGTGCCATCCTCGGTTATCTTGTAGGTCAGCGTGTAGCTGAGCTCAGGTTTGTATATCGTATATGTTGACGCGCGACCATACCACATCAACCCTGGCGACAACCCGCCAAGGAAGGTGTAGCTATAGCCCGTGGTTAGCGTGCCCGTATTCACTGGATAGAAAAGGCTCCCGCTGGTGGGCAAACCGCTCACATGCAGATAGCTCATCTTCTTTGTGTCCTGCACATCCTCCTCCACCGTCCACGTCAGGTCGAGCTTCGCGGCCACGTGGTAGCAGATGATGTCGAGGCTCGGCACCTTCGTGCTAACTTCCTCGATGGTCCCGTAATAGTTGTTAGGGTTGTTGGAGTTGTTGCCGAGAGTCTTGTCCGCAGGCGTGGAGTAGAGATTCTTGAGGAGATCGGTATTATCCTCATCAGCATCGATCGAGAACGTCAGCGCCTTGATGTCGTTTTCGGTTGTTGAAGTTGTTGGGGTTGTTAACGAGAGGGTGAGGTTGCCCGTGGATAGGACCACATAGACGCGGCCCACGGCGCGCTGCTCGGGCAGGCGGATGGTGAGCTTATCGTTGTAGGTCCAGATGTTTTCGTTGCCGGTCCAGGTGGTTTGCTCCCATTTGTCCGCAACGAGGGACAGCTCGGAGTAGGTAACTGTTTCGCAGTTTGTTTCCGAGGCGCTGGTGGAGGTGCAGATGTAGATGTAGGCCTTGGTGGGGAACAACCACTTCTCCTCCTGGCCGGGGTCGCCGACACCCCTACCCTCCATCGTGCCGTTGACGGGGATGGAGATCGACACCGGCATCTCTACCCGCGCCAACTCCTCCTCGCCCTCGATGTGGCTGGAGCAACCAGCCGCCAAGAGCCCGGCGGCCAAGAAGAAAGAGAGATATTTATTGGAGATCATTTGCTGTTGATTGAAGATTCGATATTTTCGATAATCTCGATTCTTTCGATATTTTCGATAATATCGATAATCTCGATATTATCGAGATTATCGAGGATTACATTTCTATGTCGTAGTTTCCGCCGGGCTTCCAGTCGAGGCTGACGCTGACGCCCACGTCGGCGGCGTCTGTGACCAGCGTCCCGTCGTCCTTGAGGCGCGCCTTGATGACGCGCACCTCGTCGGCCTCCATCGGCGTGTCAACCGTGAGAACAGTCCTCACATACCCCTCGCCGGGCATCTTGATGACGCCCTCCATCTGCCAGGCGCCGCTGGCGCGGCCGTTGATCATCAGTTCGGAGGGGAAGTGGGCGGCATAGTAGGCTTCGCGACCTGCCCCGTCGACCACACGGCGGGTGCGGACGATGTGGGTGGCGTCGGTGGCGTATAGCGAGTCGTTGACCATGAAGCGGTCGGCGAAACCGCTCGCATATACTTGTATATCGTCGGGCTGAAGGCCCGCAAGGTCGATGACGAGAGCCGTGGCGCAGTTGATCATATAGAGGTCAACATGGAAGCCCTGCTCGCGCTCCTCCGTGACCATCGACAGGCGCCCGGAGAACACGCCCAACGTGTGGGGCGCGATGGTGTCGGGACGTTCGCTGACCAGGCGGTGAGTGAGGTGAGAGTCGTGTTGCTCCTGCGTCACCAGCGTCTCTGTCTGCTGGTTGGCGAGGGCGTGGTGGCGATACTCGGCCACCGGCAAGTAGATCGTAAACGCCGACTGTCGGGCGTTGATGATGTGGTCTTCATAGTGGGCAAGCGTGGCTTGCGCGGGGTCGAAGAAAGATAGCTGAAGGTCTGTCACCTGGTCGTTGAAGACCGGTGACAGAGCCTCGGCTAACTTGTCTTTGATTGCTGTCTCTTCTGACTGCTCCAGTTGGGCAGCGAGTGTAGATGAGAGGTTGGTGCGGGTGTGGACCTCGTAGGAGATCGTATAGTCGTAGCCGCACTTGCTCAGGTCCTCGTCGATACAAGAACCCAAGGCTGCTGCCACCGGCAGCACAGTCAGATATTTAAGAAAAAGCCTCAAAATTTACAATTTAAGTAAAAAGTCAAAAGTCAAAAGTCAAAAGTGCCATCCGGAGGGGCCGGCGGCCTCGCGGCCCGCAGTAGGCGCGGCTACGTCAGCTTCAATTCGTCTAATTCGCGTAATTCGTCGTTAATTCGTAGTCGCGGAGAGCATTCGTAGTCACACTCTGCTCCCAAACTACGTATTCGTAGCAGCACCTTTGCTCCCAAACTACGAATTTTATACGAATTTCGCGAATTCCACGAATTGGCTTGCAAGCAAGCGCCATCCGGCCGCCTTGTTCGTCTACGGAGAAACACGGAGCACTGGGAGGGGCCGGCGGCCTCGCGGCCCCCTGCATGGGAGGCAAGCGTCAGGCGACATTGTAGGTTGGCCGGCTCGGCCGACCGCCCAGGCGCTGCTAACCCCGTAGGGGTTATTCCAAATAGCAGCGGCGAAGCCGCGCAATCCGTCTACGGAGCCGCCCCTCCCAGTCATGCCATCCGGGAAAACACGAACGTCATCAATATGTCTGTTTTACACGCGCGACACCTCTGCGCCGCGCCGGGGGAGGAACTATCTTTTAGTCAGCCGCGATCTCTACATTGAATGTGATGCCTTCTTTCCAAGTCAGGTCAACCGACAGACCAAGAAGCATCTGAGGAGCACGCAGGTCAGGAATAGTAACGTAGGACTTAGCAAGCGTTGAAACGGTGAAGTTAGCCTTGGTAACATAGTCCTGAACGAAGACGTGGGTGAGGGTAGCAGTATTGGTCACTCCAGATGTTGCGCTAAGGTTCAGCTGACCTACGATGTAGAAGCGCTGACCGGGGTAAACGATACCATCAACAGCTTCAAATGCTACGGAAGCCGTATTGACAAACTCGATAGCCACGGGTACTTTATCCTGAGATGCCCCTGTGCCTGTCTTTTCGTTGTCAAGAACGAGGGTGTAGTTAACTGGAGAATCCGATGTAGAAGTAGTAGCAGCCCAGCCAGTAGGCACTGCGCTGTCGTAAATCGAGTTCGAGAACGCTGTAAGAGTACTTGCTGCACAAAAGTCATATTGTACAGTCCCTGGCTGAGCTCCAACGAGGACTCCGGTGATGGTAAGACCTGCGTCAGGAATAGTAATCTCAGTATCGGCTTTATCTTTCAACTTATTTGCAGTAAGTTTTACTGTAGTAGCGAGCTGAGCCACAGCGTATTGTATATTTTCCTTAAGAGCAATTGTTTGTGTAGTAGCAAGCACAGTTGTGCCCCAGCTGGGGAAAGAAGTAGAAGCTCCACTATTATCAATTGATTCCCAAGAAGACGCAGCAGGCCATGCAAAACCTGAGGATTTGTCATCATCAGTTGCCCAAAGAGGAGTATCAATCCAATAATATAGCGAAGAGGGATAACACATCTTGCTAGCATTTGCTATTGCAGCATCGCCAGTGCCAATTTCGTTAGAAGGAGCATACTTGAATGCATTGCTTTCCCAAGTCAAAGCATAAGCGCCTTGGGGAAGGCCTTCGCTTTCAGGGTAGGTCTTAATTGAAGCAGCAGCATCTGCCCACTTTATAGATGTGCCATCAGTTTCAATATACTGTGAACTTGTTATAGCAGTCTTAATATGTAGCCATGGCATTGCTTGTATAAGTCGAACCTGAAAGATTATCATAAAGGATCTTAAGGGTATTGAAAATAGCCGTAGCTGAACCAGCTTTTGTACCGATAAAAGCAGTATAATACCCACCAAGTGCTTTTTCAACGGCATCGGTTGAACTTACATAACTTGACCAATAAGTAGTATTATCACTCAGTTTAGCTCCTGCTACAGCATTCATAATGCCAAGAAGAGTAGTCTGTGTGGCAGTGGTTGCTTCGGCTTTGATTGGTACAAGAGAGAAATTGATGGCTGAAATGGAAGTTGCATCATCAAAATTAGAAGATTTCAATGTACCATTTTGAGCTGTAGTATAAGTCTCGCTCGATGCACCTCCCTCAGCATAGAACAAGAAATTGTTGGTACCTACAGGAATTGTTACATTATTATATAACTTGCAGGTGGTGTTGGCTTGGAAATCAGAGTTCGTAAAAGATGCCAACGTAAGAGCCCCATTGATAGCAGTAGAGGTACTCAAAGAAGCATTAGTAGTTAATGTATATGGAATTAGCTTTATGCTCTGCATCCCGCGGAACTGGGGAGTGGTCTGGCCCTGCACCACTCCCTCTGCTTGGCGGCTGCCTGCAGTCCCCGTGTAAGGGATCGATATAGCGAACTGCGATTTCACTGCCTCCGTCGTGGTGGTGCCGGGAACCTGGGGTTCGTCGTTGGCCTCGCTGGAGCAAGAGTAGAGGGCGACGCTGGCACCTAGTGTCAGTAACGTCATGCCCGCATAATGCATTGCTTTTTTCATGAATGTAAAAAATTGGTTGTTAAGTTGTTAAGTTATTGAGTTTATTAAGTTAATATCGTCGTTTGTTCCACAGAACCAGCGGCTATGTAGTGCGGCTGCCTCAGCCGCCCATGTTTCGCGGCTGCCTCAGCCGCAGTGGCGGCGCAGCCGCTAATACCAGCAAGTGGTCTTAGCCTTTTTAGCTTTTCAGCTTTTAAGGCTCGAAGAGTTACCGTCGCCTGGGCGGTCGGGCGGGCCGCCCAACCTACAATGTCGCCTGACGAAACCCGCACATGCAGCGGGCCGCGAGGCCGCCGGCCCCTCCCAGTGATGCCATCCGGGGGGTTCTGTGGTTCAGTATGTCAATGGGGGAACGGTGGACGCCTCTGCGTCGCGCCGTGGGGAGAGAAAGTTACCATCGCCTGGGCGGTCGGGCGAGGCCGCCCAACCTACAATGTCGCCTGATGCCCATCCGGATGGCATCCGTGTGCATCCGTGTAATCCGTGTGCATCCGTGTGCTCCGTGTTTATCCGTGTGCATCCGTGCAATCCGTGTGCAATCCGTGTGCAATCCGTGGTTTGCTCCGGGCCGCGAGGCCGCCGGCCCCTCCCAGTCATGCCCTCCGGATGGCACTTTTGCCTTTTGACTTTTGCCTTTTGACTTAAGCGCGCAGCGCTTAGTCTGCCTCGCGGAGCTGGCGGAGGTTGGCGATGGCTTCGGGGTTGCCATCCGCGGCTGCGCGCTCGAAGTAGCCGATGGCCTCCTCGGGCTGCCCAGCAAACCAGAGCGCTACGCCCAGCGCGTTCCACGACCTCGGATCGAAACTAACACGTTGCAGTTCGGCGAGCGCGGCAGCATTGTCCGTGGTGCCCAGTCGCGGACTGGCACCGTTGATGACTGCTGCCACCCAGTCGGGCACGTAATCGTAGTATATGCGCAGGTATCCGGAGTTGCGTTGGTCGCTCAGCACGTTGTCGCGCAGGTAACTATATGGCTTGCCACCATCCAGCGCACGCATGCGGCGCTCGCGGCGGTCAACATCAGTTTCAGTGTCAATGATTTCCAGTAGCGCATCCCGACCCTCAAACTGCAAGTCGCAGAGCTGGTCGCGCAACTCTGTCCACGCCTCGCCTCCGTTGATCACCTCAAACAGGCTGTCGGGCACCTCGACACGCTGCTGCACATAGGCCTTCAGCGCGTCGGCACGCTCCTGCCCCAGCACATTGTTGCGCTTCACAGGACCCTCCACCGATGCCAAACCGATAATCTGGATCACCTTGACATTGGAGGCCGTGTCGGCCATGATCTGGGCCGTGATGTCGACAATCTTGTCGAGCGTCTCCGAGTTGTCGCGGAAGTCGCGACTCAAGAGGCTCTTGTCGAGGGGGAAGTGGACATAAAGGGCGCCCTCCTCCTTGCGCAGGATGCGCGTGGAGTCGTAGGGGCGGTATTGCGAGATGTGTTGCAGCACGGGGTTGTCGCGCGACAGGGCGCCGGCCCTGCCGGTGAAGTCGGGCACCAATGCCCATACGGGCGTGAACGGCACCACCCACGCTCCCGTAGCCACGGGGACGGAGGGCAGCGGCTCGACGGTGCAGCAGCCGGCCTTCTCGCGCTGCAAAGAGAGGCTCACGCCCTCCTCGCCCCATATCCAGGGGGCGTCGGCGCGGCTGACCTCGGCGGTATAGAGGATGGTCTGACCAGCAAGGTATTCCTCGCAGGTAGCCTCGGGGATAGTCTTGTAGTAGCGGCCACGGTCAACGTAGCGTGCGTTGCCCTTGGCGCGGAAGATGACGGGGCGAAGTTCCAGGGTGTCGCCGGCGGCGCTGGTAAGCGTGGGGGTTAGCTCTATGGCATAGTCAGCCGATACGCTGTCGGCTGACACGCCAAGAGCGGGGATGGTTACCCTGATTGACCGTTTCTGGAAGTCAATATCGCCGGCGGGGGTCTGTGCGCTGACGCCCTGTATGGGTGGGAGTGCCACAAAAGCGGTGGCTACGGCTGTCAATATGGCGGGGAGTGTCTTTGTCATAGCTGTTGTCCGATTATTTTAAGTAATACACCATGTTGACGGCTATCTTGGTGGGCGAGAAGAAGGTCTTATGCTCACGGCCGAGCTTGGAGCCACACTCGCGGCACTCATATTTCTTATAGTTGGAGTAGATGACGCCGAGGCCAAGCTCCAGCTCAAGGCTCCAATGGCGCGAGAGGATGAAGTTGTAGCCATAGGCGAGGCCGATGCCACCAAGGTCGCCCTGGAAGCGATGCTCCTTGAGCGACGGGAAGAGACCCAGCGGCATGTGGATGCCGCCGGCGTTGAAGTGGCTATATAATAGGTGTGCGCCGAAGAAGTGTCCGGCGTAGGTGGAGCACAGCCAGTAGCGCACCTCGGGCTGGATGGCGATGTGCTTGATCTTCTTGTTGTCGGAAAACGACCAGGGGTTGTAGCCTATCGACAGCTCGCCACTCCAGCGGGGTGCGAAGCGTGTCTCGGCGTCGATATTCATCGTCGTCGTGGCCCAGTAGAGGGCGTTGGTCTTAAGTGCGGTGGTTTGGGCGCTCGTGTGTAATGGCTGGAAGAGTGCCAAAAGCAAGAAAAGTAGTAGAGCTGACCACCTAAAATAAGGCATCATGTGAAGGACTGATTGACGGCGTGCCGTCAGCCTCAGTGCCATGGGAGAGGGATATGTAGTTTTTACCCCCCCCGATAAGTATCTGAATCACAAATAGTTAGCCCATCGCCTTCGGAAGGGGATTTTGATTGTTGACGGACTATATCTGCACGTGTCAATTATCGTTGTCTGGCAAGAGACATCTAAGCACGGCGTCGTAGGTTAAATAATCGGAACTTTTGTTTACCCACTTTCGCTTTGAAAGTTGATGCAAAGTTAAGCAGGTTTTTTGAATTATTATACTCTCATACCATAAAAATGCACCTCCCCTGCATATTTTTAACATTTCATGGCTCAGGGGGCTTCGCGAGGGGATTAAAAGCTGAAAAGCTAAAAAGGCTAAGGGGGCTTCGCGAGGGGGTTAAAAGCTGAAAAGCTAAAAAGGCTAAGAAGCAGGGCTGCTTGCCACTATGCTTCTTAGCCTTTTTAGCTTTTAGCCTTTTACGGCCCTCCAAGGCCCTTGGCCCAGGATACGATCACTCCGCAAACTTCGCCGAGAGATACTCGCGGTTGAGGCGAGCGATGTTGCTCAACGGCTCGTTCTTGGGACACTCGGCGGCGCAGGCACCAGTGTTGGTGCAGTTGCCAAACCCGAGCTCGTCCATCTTGGCCACCATGGCGCGTGCACGACGTGCGCGCTCCACCTGACCCTGAGGCAGCAACGCAAACTGGCTCACCTTCGCTCCCACAAAGAGCATAGCCGAACCATTCTTGCAAGCAGCCACACACGCACCACAACCGATGCAGGTAGCGGAGTCCATAGCCACGTCGGCCACCTCCTTGGAGATAGGCGTAGCGTTGGCATCAGGAGCACCACCGCAGTTGAACGACACGTAGCCGCCTGCCTGCTGTATCTGGTCGAATGCGTTGCGGTTGACCATCAGGTCGCGTATCACGGGGAACGCTGCCGAACGCCAAGGCTCTATGGTGATGGTGTCGCCATCGTTAAACTTACGCATGTGGAGCTGGCAGGTGGTGATACCCTGCACAGGGCCATGAGGATGACCGTTGATGTAGAGCGAGCACATACCGCAGATACCCTCGCGGCAGTCGCTATCAAACACTACCGGCTCCTCGTTTTGCTCAACGAGCTTCTGGTTGAGCATATCGAGCATTTCGAGGAAGCTGCTACCGGTCGACACATTGTCGAGGTGGTAGTTGACGAACTGGCCCTTCTCCTTCGGACCACGTTGACGCCATATTTTGAGATTAACGCTTATTGTTGTTTCCATTGTCTAATGTCGATGGGGTGGTTAAGGATTGATGTGAAGGGGGGTTACGACTTGTAGTTGCGGGTCTGTACCTGGATGGCCTCGTAGTTGAGCTTCTCCTTGAGGAGGATGGGCTTCTCGTTGTCGCCAGTGTACTTCCAGCAGCTTACATACATATAGTCCTTATCGTTGCGCGCAGCCTCGCCGTCGGGGGTCTGGTACTCCTCGCGGAAGTGAGCACCACACGACTCGTTGCGGTGGAGTGCGTCGATAGCCATCATCTTGGCCATCACGAGGAAGTCCTCCAGACGGAGTGCCTTCTCAAGCTCGGTGTTGAGGTCGTCGGCACGGCCCACGATGCGAAGGTCGGTGTAGAACTCCTTGCGCACGTCCTCAAGCTCGTCGAGAGCCTTCACGAGGCTCTGGAGGGTGCGGCCCATGCCTACGAGGTTCCACATCACGTGGCCCAGGCGCTTGTGGATCTCGTCGGGGCTCTTGGTGCCCTTGATGTCCATCAGTTTCTGGATACGAGCGCGGACAGCCTTCTCGGCCTTGTCAAACTCAGGGGTGTCGGTCTTGAAGTGGGGCACTTTGATCTGGTCGCTCAGGTAGTTCTGCATGGTGTAAGGCAGAACGAAGTAGCCGTCGGCCAAGCCCTGCATCAGAGCGGATGCACCGAGACGGTTGGCACCGTGGTCGGAGAAGTTGCACTCACCGATAGCGAAGAGGCCCTTGATGGAGGTCTGGAGCTCGTAGTCAACCCATATACCACCCATCGTGTAGTGGCTGGCGGGGAAGATCATCATAGGAGTCTCGTAGGGGTTGTCGTCGGAGATCATCTGGTACATGTCGAAGAGGTTGCCGTAGCGGTCGCGAACCACGTCGGCACCCAGACGGTCGATGGCATACTTGAAGTCGAGGTAAACGGCGTTGCCGGTACCTACGCCGTAACCGGCGTCGCAGCGCTCCTTAGCGGCGCGGCTGGCGATGTCGCGAGGACAGAGGTTACCGAAGGCGGGATAGCGGCGCTCGAGGTAGAAGTCGCGGTCTTCGTCGGGGATGTCGGTGGGCTTCTTCTTGCCGGCACGGATGGCCTCGGCGTCTTCCTTCTTCTTGGGCACCCAGATACGGCCGTCGTTGCGGAGCGACTCGCTCATCAGCGTCAGCTTAGACTGGTCTTCGCCATGCACGGGGATACACGTGGGGTGGATCTGAGTGAAGGCGAGGTTGGAGAGGTAGGCACCTTTCTTGAACACCTGGATGGCAGCGGAGCCGTTGCAACCCATAGCGTTGGTGGAGAGGAAGAACGTACGGCCATAGCCACCGGTGGCAAGCACCACGGCGTGGGCGGCGTAGCGTTCGATCTCGCCGGTGATAAGATTGCGCACGATGATACCGCGGGCACGGCCGTCGATGATGACGAGGTCGAGCATCTCGCGACGGTTGAACGAGCGCACTGTTCCTTTCTTGATTTGGCGGTTGAGGGAGGCGTAAGCACCGAGCAGGAGTTGCTGGCCGGTCTGGCCCTTGGCGTAGAACGTACGCGACACCTGAGCACCACCGAAGGAGCGGTTGGCCAAGAGGCCGCCGTACTCGCGAGCGAAGGGCACGCCCTGCTGTACACACTGGTCGATAATATTGTTGGACACCTCGGCAAGGCGGTAGACGTTGGCTTCACGCGAACGGAAGTCGCCACCCTTTACGGTGTCGTAGAAGAGACGATATACGGAGTCGCCGTCGTTCTGATAGTCCTTGGCGGCGTTGATACCACCCTGGGCAGCGATGGAGTGGGCGCGACGGGGAGAGTCCTGGATGCAGAAGTTCCACACGTTGAAACCGAGTTCGCCGAGCGTCGAGGCTGCGGAGGCGCCAGCCAGTCCGGTACCTACAACGATGATGTCGAGGTTGCGCTTGTTGGCGGGGTTGACGAGTTTCTGGTGTGCCTTGTAGTTGGTCCACTTGTCGGCGAGGGGGCCTTCGGGTATCTTAGAGTCAATCTGATATTCAGGGAGCTTGGAGGACTCGATGTCGGCGTAATCCTTCATGATCGGGGTAGAATCAATCATACCCTTCAGTTTGTTTAAGTCTGCCATATCTGTAGATTGTATTTAAGGATTGATTGATTGCGAATTATTGTTGGGGTGCGGGCTGCTCGGGAGCGGGCGCGGGGGCACACTGGCAGTCGGGGGCGCAGGGTGCCTCGGGAGGACAGGGAGCGCCGGGTGCGCACTGGCCACAGGGTGCGGGAGCTTGGCCGTCGGGGCAAGGAGCACCGTCAGGGCAAGGACCGTTGGGGCACGGTGCCTTGGGGCCGTTGGGGCAAGGAGCGCCGGGACCCATCAGAGCGGGTATGGCCGAACCAGGCACGAGAGCGTTCTGGTGCTCGATGAGCATCTCGATGTTTTGCATCTGCAGCTCGGGGTTGTTGGCGTAGTTGCCGCGATGAGCCTGCACGGTGAAGACGATAGCCTCAGCAAGGAAGAGGGCGATGACGATGGTGGTCCACCAGTTGCCGATACACTTCCAGCGCTTGATCCACACGTCGTTGTCCCAACCGATTGACTGGAACATCGACCAGAAACCGTGGGTCATGTGGAACCACAGGGCTACGAAGCCGATACAGTAGATAAGGAGTGTCCACCACTGACCGAAGGCAATCTGGAGGAACATGGTGCCGCAAGCGGGAGCCACGGGGCCGAGATTGGGGTCGGTGTAGAGCTCATGGCGTATCTCTTGGAGCTGCATCTTTGCCCAGAACTGGATGAGGTGGACAACGAGGAAGGCCAAGATGACGATACCGAGCACGAGCATGTTTTGCGATGACCATTCTACCTGCTTGGGTTTCTTGGTCACAGCGTAACGGTCGTTGCCACGGGCCTTACGGTTTTGTAGCGTGAGCCACACTGCGTAGATGATGTGGATGATGAACAGCAGAGCGAGGCCGAGGGTCCCGACGAGTGCATACCAGTTTGCGCCCAAGAAGGCACAGATAACATTGTAGGCACTGGGCCAGAAGATGGCCACACTGTTCATCACCGCGTGAAAGGTTACGAATAGGACGAGGCATATACCCGTGATTGCCATCACGAGCTTACGTCCTATGGATGAGCTGGTTAACCACATAGCTGTTGTTAAAATTTAGTTTATTACTGGTTTAGATGAATACAGGCTATATAATTCGCGCCAACAAAATTAATCCAAATTAACCATTATCACAAAAATTTGGTGATTTTTTTACTAAGAGGGGGAAATAAAGGGCCGTAAGAAGCTTCGCGAGGGGGTTAAAAGCTGAAAAGCTAAAAAGGCTAAGAAGAGGACCGTAAAAGGCTAAAAGCTAAAAAGGCTAAGAAGCAGGGCTGACGGCATTGCTGGCGGCGAGGGGGTCTTAACCTTTTTAGCTTT
>JAJBVL010000100.1:0-53232 GCA_020859845.1 Bacteroidales bacterium | reverse complement strand
TCAGCTTTTACGGCCCTCGCGGAGCTTCTTAGCCTTTTTAGCTTTTAGCCTTTTACGGCCCTCGCGGAGCTTCTTAACCTTTTTAGCTTTTCAGCTTTTACGGCCCTCGCGGAGCTTCTTAGCCTTTTTAGCTTTTAGCCTTTTAATCCCCTCTTGACTTTTGACTCTTGACTTTTGCCTTTTGACTTAAATTTCCTATCTTTGCAGCCACGATGAGAGGACTGCTCCTGATAGTGGCGGCGCTGATGTGCGCCCCCGGGCTCGAGGCGAGGATAAGGATAGCCAACATCCTCGGCAAGAAGCAGCCGACACAGGTCGATACTGTGTCGGTGACGATTGTGTCTGTCCCTGAGCCTGTCCCCGCCGCAGAGATGGAGCGCGAGGAGAACGTCATCGCCGCAGAGGACATCATCATCGAGGAGGGCGTGGAAATCCCCGACTCTCTGCTCTTCGCCACGTTGCCTCCCCTACCCTCCGCCGAACCTGCCATCGACGACGCGATAATAGAGGTGGTGCTCCACGAGGGTATCCTCGGCGACACCCAACTGACCGTCGACCAGATGTACAACTACGTGAAGCGACGCAACTCGAAGTTTCGGCGCGAGATTGCCGAGGCGTATTATGAGGTGGGACGCCGCTATGGGATACGCGGCGATGTGGCCCTCTGCCAGGCGATTATCGAGACGGGATGGTTTAGGTTTGCCGATGGCACGGCTGTCAAGGCCAACCAACACAACTACTGCGGGCTGGGCGTGACGCGGCGCGGGATGAAGGGTTGCTCGTTTAAGAACGTCAAAGAGGGGGTGACGGCACAGATACAACATCTATACGCTTACTCCTCCAAAGAGGCGTTGCCCAAGGGGGAGAAGGTGGTAGACCCGAGGTTTAAACTCGTGAAGCGCGGTTGCGCCAAGACATGGCACGACCTCAGCAACCGCTGGGCCGCCAACGCCAACTATGGCCGCCACATCCTCAAACTCTACGCCGAGATGGCCGAAGAAGCCACCACCACTCCTTAGCCTTTTTAGCTTTTACCCTTTTAAGGCCATCGCCAGCCACAACAGCAGCAGCGCCTCCAGAAACATCAGCATCGACGTGCCGGCGAGGACGCGCGTGAGCGCGGCCCCGCGAAGAGTGGTCAGCCGCCGCCAGAGCATCAGATGTCCCACCAGATACGCCATCGCGGGCAACGGCGACCACCACCCAAACATCTCCCACACACCCCAGAGCGCCAGCAACGCCACCACACCATTGACGAGGTAGATCCCCGCCGCCACGCGGCGCCCGAACAGGACGACAATAGTGTGTTTGCCCACGGCGCGGTCGTCGTCGTAGTCGCGGTAGTTGTTGACGATAAGCACGTTGGCGCCCATCAAACCAATAGCCATCGACGCTCCAAACACCGTCCAACTCCACTGGCCCGACATGAGATAGTAGGTGAAGTTGACGGGGATGAGTCCGAAGAACAATAGCACGGCCACCTCGCCCAGTCCGTGATGCGACAAGGGATAGGGGCCAGCACTGTAGGCAAACACGCCAAGAGCGACGGCCGCGCCCACCAGCACCAGCCACCATCCAGAGTAGGCCACCAGGCAAAGGCCGGCGGCGCAGGCCAGCGCCAGCGTGAGAAACGTGGCGAAGAGCATCGACGAGGGCGAGATGTCGCCCTCGGTGACGCCGCGGCGTGGCCCTTCGCGACCGGGACGGTCAAGGCCGTTGCGGTAGTCGAAGTATTCGTTGGCGAAGTTGGAGGCGATCTGGGCGAGGAGGGCGACGGCGAGGCAGAGCATCGCCGGTATCCACGCAAAGACATCGCGGGCCACCGCGAGAGCGATAGCGGTAACCACCCCGGCTATCGAGACGGGGAGTGTGCGCAAGCGCATTGCTTCTATCCAGGCAGAAATCATGAATAAGTCAAAAGTTCTAAGTCAAAAGTCAAAAGTCAAAAGTCAAGAGGGCCTTAAAAGCTGAAAAGCTAAAAAGGGTAAGAACGCCATAGCTGCGGTAGCTTATGTAGTGCGGCTGCCTCAGCCGCCAATGTTTAGCGGCTGCCTCAGCCGCCGTAGCCGCTAATACCAGCAAGTGGTCTTAGCCTTTTTAGCTTTTCAGCTTTTAAGGCTCGAAGAGTTAGCAGCGCCTGGGCGGCCTGGCGAGCCGTCCCTCCCAGTGGGCCCCTCCGTGGTGGCGATGCCGAAGCAGGCCATAATGGCACGGCGGATGCGGGCGGCGGCGTCGCCGTCCTCGCGGAGGATGGCGATAATGGCCTTGAGATAGTCGTCCTTGCCACTCAGCCCACACAGCCCCGCCACATTGCTCCCCGGCAACATCGACTTCTGGTTGTAGACCCGGAGAACACTCTGATAATCGCCAGCATTGGAGTAGCCCGTAAACTCGCGGCACAACTTCTCGTAGATGCCCCGAGGGTTGAGCTCCTTGGGAAGGTCGGCCATGTGCTGCTCGAGCATGTTGATGTTGGTGAACCGTCCATCGATACGATACTCCACAAGTCGCTTCACGCGGTGGCGCGTATGCTGCAACGCCTGCGCCCGCAGGTCAGCACGAAACATGCCCAGCACCGCCTTGCGCACACGCTGAAACACGTGGTCTTCATTCTTGCGATAGTAGGCAGCGACGGCTCGCACTACCTCCTCCAGCATCAGTATGTTTTCAATCTCGGCAACATCCGGCACCATCACCTTCTTGCGACGCAGGTAGTCGACCTCCTGTGCGTCGCGGCGGTCGCGGTCGACGATGCCATAACTGTCGAGATGGTGGAAGGCGTTGAGGTCGTTGAACGTGCGCGTGGCCTCGATGACACGGTTGCAACTCCCCAGCGACTTGACAGTATAGTCCTTAAACACCAGCGGGTAGAGTTTGGCGTCGATGGAGTGGACACCATCCCCCTCGATAAACAACACCGGCTTGCGCGACCCCATAATGGTCATGTACAACTCCTCGTTGAGGCCACTCTGGGGTGGCAGCAGGTCGTAGTCCCACGCCATGGCCTGGGGGTCGAAGTCGCGCACCCAGATGATGGTGGCCTCGGTGCGGGTGGAGGCAAACTCAAGGTCGTGGGTGGTGTAGACAAACGTGCAGTCGGGGCGCAACTGCTCCAGACGGTTCCACAACGAGGAGGTTATCGACGGGTGGAGGAAAATCTCGGGACTGTCGATAAACAGCACCCCATTCTCGGGAGCGTAAAGCACGCAGCCAAGATAGTAGATGATGGCTTTCTCGCCGGCGGAGAGTTTGAGGGCCGAGTAGCCTTCGGGGTCAACGCCGCGAGTGAAGAGGAACTTGCCACTCTCTATGAGTATCTTATTGTCGGGAAAAATCTCGCGCCAGAGCTCTATCACCTTGTCGAGGCGCGTAGCGGGGAGAGCTGCCGACGGGTCGGTGGCGTGTTGCACCTTGTAGGTGATAAGATTGAGCATCTCGTCGTGCATCAGAAGCCCGAGGAGACGGTCGAGTTGGGTGGTCTGTTCGGCACTTGGCAACACCCCATGGCGCGCCACATCGGCATATAGAGTGTCGATGGAAGGGGTGGCGGCGTCGGTGGGGTTGGTGGGCGTAGTGGGTGCCTGCCCGCGAGAGTAGAGGGCGTTGAGAGCCGAGAGACCGAAGGCTCGCGGACCAAGCTCCTTGGCAAAAGCGCGGGTGAAACGCGTCTTACCGGCGCCATTGGCACCGATGATGACTATCTGGCGGACGTCGGCGGGGAGTTTCGGCGCCGAGCCGTTGGTGCGGGTGGGAAGCGAAGGAAAAGCCACTGAAACAAGAGAATTAAAGAGTCCCCGCCCCTTGGCGCAGGATTTCAGGCGAGGAGGAGTCGGTGATGTCGACGACTGTCGACGGCTCCAGCTGCCCGCTTCCTCCGTCGATCATCAGCGACACCAGTCCATCGTAGCGAAGGCCTATCTCCTCTGGCTCCATGCCAGAGAGGGGTTCGTCGGGGTCGTAGGTGATAGAGGTGGTGAGGAGTGGGTGGCCAAGGGCGTTGGCGAGGGCGTTAGTTATAGGATTGTCGGGTATGCGTACCCCCACCACCTTGCGCCCCTTAAACACCTTGGGGAGCGTCGTGGCTGAGGGGAGGAGAAACGTGAAGGGTCCAGGGAGATACTGGCGCATTAGCTGGAAGGCGCGGTTGTCGATTCGGGCGTATTCGCTGGCCTGCGAGATGTCGGCACAGGCTATGGAGAGGGTTTGTTTCTGCGGGTTAAGGTCTTTGAGGCGACATAGTTGCTCGATGGCGCGATTATTGAGGGCGTCGCAACCTATGGCATAGAGCGTGTCGGTGGGGTAGATGATGAGGTGGCCGTCGCGCAGAGCGTCGACGGCTTCATCGATGAAGCGCTCGTTGATGTTGGTGGGATAGATGCGGAGTAGTTTCATAGAACACAAAAATAGCTAAAAATCGCGTAGCTTGCTGCAAAATGACGCAAAAAATCTCGTCTACGGAGATCGCTGAGGAGACACGGAGGCCATCCGGATGGTACTTTTGCCTTTTGACTTTTGCCTTTTGCCTTATTCAAGCAAGAAGGTGACCTCCTTGAAGAGGTAGCGGCGCGAGCCCGAGAGGACGAGGGTGCCATCAGGCTCAACATCGACGATGGAGGCTGTGAATATATTTCCAGTTGCTGTATCTTTATACGGCCACTCCCCCTCTCCGCGCCATAGCTTGTTAAGATATTTTTGGTGAATATCCTCCTCATCAAGGAAATCGAGTATCCGCTGAGCCAACTGCTCCACCAGCAGATCGAGCCTATACTCCTTGCCGGTGAGCTGACGCAACGACACTGGATTGGGGGCATCGGAGAGCCATTGGGTCTGGTTGACGTTGAGTCCGATGCCGACAATTGACTGATCAATCAAGGTCCCCTTGACAACGTTTTCAATCAAGATGCCACACACTTTTTGGTCGCCTACATAGATGTCGTTGGGCCACTTGATACGTGCTTCAAGTGGTTGGAGTAGAGCGTCTAACGTCTCAACTATGGCCAAGCTTACCGCCTCGGAAATGCGAAACTGCTCACGCGCCTCAACCTCCTGCGGACGTAGGAGCATGGAGAGGGTGATGTTCTCCCCGGGGGCCGATTCCCAGGTGTTGCCACGCTGGCCACGACCGGCTGTCTGGTCGCGGGCCACGACTACGGCGCCGTGGGGGAACTGGGCGGCGTTCTCGGAGAGATATGTATTGGTGGAGGAGGTGGAGTCGAGGGTGATAATGTATGGTTTCATGCTTGATGGAGTGAAAAAATGATACTGTATAATGGTTGTATAATTGCAAAAATGGCGTTTCGGCCACAAAAATACAAAATATTTTGTTAGAGGGTACTAAATTTGGTTAAAATTCATAGTGAAGTATTGCATAGTTATTAAAATCGCTGTACCTTTGTCAGTGTTTTTTTCATAGTATTAGATTAAGATAAAGGTTTAAAGGAAGAGAGATGTCGTGAGACATCTCTTTTATTTTTGCCCCTACGGGGCAAAAATCCTCCCCGAGGGCCTTAAAAGCTGAAAAGCTAAAAAGGCTAAGGAACAAGGCAGCTGGCCACTATGCTCCTTAGCCTTTTTAGCTTTTAGCCTTTTACTGCCCTGGTGGCTCCTTAGCCTTTTTAGCTTTTAGCCTTTTACGGCCCTGGTGGCTCCTTAGCCTTTTTAGCTTTTCAGCTTTTAATCCCCTCGCGAAGCCCCCAGTAAAAAAAAATAAAGCGCTGCCCCATGAATAGCAGCGCTTTTTTCATCCCCTTCTAGTAGTTGAAATGATAATTTACTTTACAATGGTATCCTCACGGAAGCCTAATATTCTATGCAATGATATAAGAAAACTAATTTTTACTAATATAAGTCGGTAGTGACGAGGTCGCGGAACAACTCGGCGTAGCGCTCAGCCACATCGTGGGCAAACTTCTCGCCCTTCTCGGCAGTGGCCAGAGCCGGGTTGCCAATACCAGTGTCCTCGCTGACGCGGCTCCAATCGCGTGGGATCCACGCAACGCCAGCCTGCAGCGTCTCGGGCTTGAAACCGCGTGAACGTCCCTCCCCTGCCTCTTCAAGGTTGACGAGCTGGGGATGGTAATACATCATCACCGAGGTCTCAACCTCGTCAGCATGGTCGCCGGGCTGCTCGAAGTAGTCCTTGGAGGGTAGCACACGATACCACTCGCTGCAAGCTATCAACATGCCGGGAAGCTCGACGGTGAGATCGCGTATCATGCCCTTAAACATGTTGCCGCCATGACCATTGATAATCACCAGACGGTCGATACCCTGATGATAGAGCGACGAGGCAATGTCGGTGAGGACTGCCTTCTGGGTCTCCTGACGAGTGTGGACACAAAACTTGAGCTCACGCTGACCAGGATTCTGCGCGCCAAGCGAGATGGGAGGCATCACCATCACCATGATACCATACTTCTCGCGGGCGATGCGGGCAGCATCGACAGCAATGTCGTGTGAGAGGATGGAGTCGGTGAGGTAAGGCAGGTGATAGTTGTGTGGCTCGGTGGCGCCCCAGGGGAGCACCGCCAAGTCGTAGTCGCGCTGACGTGTCGTGCCGAAGTTGGACACCGACAGGTCGATTTCTTTATCTAATACAGCCATAGGCGGATGTTTATTTGATGTAGGAAACGTGGGGTGTACGGATGCGGGGCTTCAGCTCGCCACCAAGCACATAGGCATCGTTGTGGAGACTAGCCACGATGGCTGCACCAGCGCGTGCGGTGTCGCTATCGGAACCGAGGATGGTCCAAGCAGCCTTTGCAGGGTCAAACGCCAACACATAGGGGTTGAAACGATACCACTCGATGGGATGGCTCAGATAGTCGGGAGCCTGATTGCGAAGAGCCTCGAGGAAAATCTCGGCATTGACGCCACCAACCACGAGAATCTTGCCATCGGTCAGCGTGCAAGCAGCGCCACCACCAACGGAGAGAGGATTGCCCTCGGGGTCGACGGGACCAGCCACAGGGCTCCACTTCTTGCTCTTGGGCGAATATACGAGGCCATCGGTATTGAGCGACGGCTCGCGACCCTCGCCACGACCAGCAAAACCACCAAACATATAGAGGCATACCTCATCCTTGGCGTTCTTGCCAGCGGCAAGCACAGGTTGCACGCGAGGATTGCCGGGGAAAGCGGGGAGTTCAACCCATCCCTTGGCGGGGTCGTTGAGGTCGAGACAGAGCAGGCGGTTGGAGGGAGCGCCAGCATAGTTGCCACCAGCCACATAGACCTTGCGCTCGATGGCTGCTGCGGCCATATTGTCGAGCGTGGCAGGCAGCGACGGGAGCGACACCATCTCGATGGCCGAGCCATCGGCGGTGGTGTGGAGGATATAGCAGGAGCTGAGAGCCTCGGTGGCCGACGTGCCGCCGATGATGACGATACCTACATCGGTAGAGACAGCACAGCCATAGGCCATGGGCTGAGGCAGAGAGCCAATTCGGGTCCAGCTGACGGGGGAGTCAACAGCGGTGGCCGACGCGGGATTGTAGGCGTAGACCGACTGATAAAACTTCTTCTGAGCACCGGGAGCCATGGGGTTTTCGGGGAAGTTGCAACCACCAGCGCTCACCAGAAGGCCATCACACATGCCGGCATAGAGAGCCGAGACGCCAGAAGCGATACCAGCCTCGCGCTCAGGAGTCTCCACTACCTCAAGCTTGAAGGTGGAGGCGGGGAGCTGGGTGGAGTTGACGAGGTTGCCATGGGTGAAGGGTTGCCATGCATAGCGCACATAGCGCGGATTTTTCACGTACATACTTGATACTTTTATTTGGTTGTCTTGAATTACCTGGGCTGTAGCCGGGAAGTAGTAGCCATCAACCTCCGCGAGTTCGAAGGGCCCTACGGGCTGGCCATCGGAGGAGGTCATGCCCTCGCCCCAACGGAACGACACGAGCACGGCACCATCCTCGGCAGGAACGGCGCTGACAGGCAGCGGGCCTGAAGGCACCACATTGCCCTTGCTATACACATCGTGGAGAGCCCAACGAGCAAGGCGCTCGCCTACGGGGCGCTTGTTGCGAGGATGCACGTCGAGGCTGTCGCCCCAGTCGTGGGAAACGGCCATACCAGTGCCAGGAATTTGCTCCATGAGGCGGCGCTGGCTGTCGCGGAAGTGGGGCCACGTGTTGCGCGGAGCGATGGAGCTCAGCTGGGTGAAGATGAAGGGCATATTAGGCTCATCCCAATAGCTACGCCAGCTGTCGACGAGCAGCGGGAAGAGCTTTTCATGCACCTCGACATTCTGCTCGTTGCTCTCGCCCTGATACCAGATGACACCAGCCAAGGGATAAGAGCCGAGAGGCCGGATGCCTGTGGCGAAGAGGTAGGTGGGTTCGTATGGGTGGCGCTGAGTGGGGTTGTCGGTGCCGATATTCTCGGTGGTGCGTTTCTGCACCCACGGCTGCACGTAGTCGTTGTGGCGCCAGTCGAGCAACACCTCGGGTAGGCCATGCTGTAGAGTCTCGATGTCGATCCACGACTCGCAAGGCGAGCCACCGATGGCGTTGTGGATGATGCCCACAGGCACCTGCAAGCTATCGCGCAGCATGCGGCCAAAGTAGTAGGCCACGGCCGACATGTCGGGCGACGTCTCAGGCGACGAGGCCTCCCATTGGGTGGGGAAATAGTAGCGCAGATGGTTGATGGAGTCCATGAAGTTTTCGGGCATCGGCGTAGCGTAGGGGAAATACTGTGGCTTCATGTTGAAGAAGCGCAGGTCCTTGTCGGCGCTGGCGGCGATATCCTCCTGGGCTGTGGTGGCCTGCTTGAGGAGGAATGCCATATTGCTCTGGCCGCTGGCAATCCACACCTCGCCTACGGCTACATCGTCAAATGTAAGGGTCTTCTTGCCATCGCTAACGGTCATTGTCAGGCCCGTGGCCTCGGTCATAGGAGGCAGGGTGACGGCCCATTCGCCACGGTTGTTGGCCACGGCGGTAGCCTCGTTGCCAGCAATCTTGACGGTGACGGTGGAACCAGCATCGGCCGTGCCTTTGACGTTAAGGGGTTTGTAGCGCTGGAGCACCATCCCAGAAGTGTAAGGGATGGGCATCTGCAGACCACCATAATTGCCTGTAATACCTTTATAGACGGTCTCGGCCAGCAGGCCATAGCCTTCCTCGTTGGGATGGACAGCGTCGGGTAGCAGCCCCTGACGGTCGACGAGAGGAGCGTTGAAATCAATCAGCTCCACGCCGGCTATCTGAGCTACCTGCTCGATGGCCTCCTGCTCCATGTCGCGCCAGAGCTGGGTGCCGCTCTTATAGCGCTTATGGTAGTGGGTGATGGGGGTGAGGCGGGCAATGAGGATACGCACGTCGGGGTTGACCTGACGCAGGTCATTGATAAGCGACAGATAGTCGGGGATAAAGTCGTCGCGGAAATAGGGCCAATCGCGGGGGTCGGTGTCGTTGACACCGAGGTGGATCACCGCCAGGTCAGGGGCATAGTCGAGCGCCGCCTGATACTCGGGCTGCTCATTGTAGGGACGGTGGCCACGCTTGAGAAGGGTGGCGCCGGGGCGTCCGAAATTTTTTACTTCGTATCCGTCGCCAAGCATCACCTGGAGCTGCGAGGGATAACTATACTGCTCGGGATTTTCGATTGCCGAGCCAAACGTGATACTGTTGCCGACACAGGCCACCTTGACTGGAGCCTTGGCCTGGGCGTTTACTTCACAAGGAAAAGCAAAAGCCATCACACCCCCCAGAGCGAGGAGCATGATGGACTTATTTAATGATGAGATGATTGTTTTCAAGACTTAAGGATGTTGTTGATTACCATGTAGCCCTTGATGAGCATACGTGGGATGTGGAACGGGCCTTTAAAAAGATTGCCCTTGGCCGACTGAGCCACCGAACCATCGCGATGGAGATACCCAAACCATTCGCCGTAGACGGGGTCGGGGAGATATTCCCACGCCCAATCGTTGGCGAGGCGGTGCATATCGAGATAGTGTTGGTCGCCCGTAGCCTCAAAGGCATAAAGAGTGGCGATGATAGCCTCAGTCTGTGGCCACCAGAACTTCATGTCCTGGGAATAGTCCTGAGCTGGGAAACCCTTGCAGTCGCGGAAATTGATGATACCGCCAAACTCGTTGTCCCAGCCCCAGTCCCACGACCAGTCGAGGATGGTGAGAGCGAGGTCTTTCATCTCCTTGTCCCAGCCGCGATGCTTGGCCTCCTCAAGGATAAACCACGACGTCTCGATGCAGTGGCCGGGGTTGATGACGCGACCATTGAGAGTGTCGATGATGGCACCTTCGGGGGTGACCATCTCCAGGAGAGCCTTGTATTCGGGATGGAGGAAGTAGGTGCGGATGGCCGAGATGGAGCGCGTGATCTGCTCGGTGAGGATGGGGTCGTCGATCACCTCACGGATGCGCGAGGCGGTGTTGATGAGAATCATCGTGATCGAGTGGCCGATGGCCTGCTGAGTGGGCAGATACTTGGGCTCCAGAATGCCGGGAGTGTTGATGAAACGCTCTATCTCCTTGAAGAGATGGAGAGCCTTCTCGGCATACTCGCGGCTACCGGTGGCGAGGGCATACTCTGAGAAGGCGATGGCGGCGAAACACTCGGAGAAGACGTAGCGACGCTTGCGCAGGGGGCGCCCGTCGGCAGTCACCTCAAAGTACATGCGGCCATCCTTGTCAAAGCAATGGGCCTCGATGAAGTCGATGCAGCTACGCGAGAAGTCGAGGTATTCCTGACGACGGTCGATGTTGTTGTAGGCGAAAGCATAGATAAACGCCGTGCGGCCCTGAAACCAGACCGACTTAGTGGAGTCCATCAGACGACCTTCGCGGTCGACACACGTGTAGATACCGCCGTTGACATGGTCCCAGCCATGACGCAGCCAGAAGGGGAGTATATCGTCGAGGAGCGCAGCGCGATATTTATCGCGCCACGCCTCGAGATATTGACGATTTTCGTTTGTAAGCATTCTTATATGTTAGGTATTTAAGAGACTAAAAAATACGGGACACGCGCCGGGGCTTAGAGCTTGTTGCAACGGCTGAAGAAGTCGATTGCCTCAAGGTCGGCCTTCATGCGAGCCTCTTCCTCGTCGGTCATGTTCTGGAAGGGAACACGGTTCTTGCCGAGGTCAAGACCGATGAGCTTCATGATGCGCTTGCCACCTACGATGTTGCCACGATACTTGCAGATGACGTTGATCACGTCTTGAGCGAAGTTCTGGTGCTCGCGAGCAGCCTCGATGTCGCCGCGCTTCCAAGCGTCGATGATGGCCACGAGCTCACGGCCGTTGTAGTTGGTGGTGCCACCGATGCCACCCTGAGCGCCGCCCTGAGCGAGCGATGGGAGGATAGTCTCGTCCTGGCCATGGAGCATGTCAAACTTCCCATCCTTGTAGAGGCGACACTGGTTGTACTCATAGAGGCTCTCGAAGGTATACTTGATACCGGCGAAGTTGGGCACACGGCCGTCAACAGCCTCGAGCAGCTTGGTCATGGGCAGGAAAGCGCCGTTGAATGCGGGGATATGATAGTAGTAGAATGGGAGCTCGGGAGCGCCAGCGGCGATGGTCTCGATGTATTCTACCAGCTCTTCGATACGGTTGATCTTGGGGAAAGGAGGAGCCATAGCGCCGATGCCCCAGGCACCAATCTTTGCGGCGTGCTCGGCGAGCTCTCGCGACGACTTGGCGCAACAGCTACCTACATGGACTATCACCTTGAAGTCCTCGGGAGCGGCAGCTACCCATGCTTCGGCGAGTTTCTTGCGCTCTTCGTCGGTGAGCATGTAGCCTTCGCCGGAAGAACCGTTGATGAATACGCCCTTGAGGCCGTTGGCCTTGAGCATCTTAGCATACTCGGGGATGGGTTCGTAGTTTACCTCGCCATTGGGATAGAAGGGGGTAAACGGAGCATCGATAAGTCCAGTGATTTTTTCCATACGTTGAATATTTGGGGTTGGTTAGAGATTTTAAGGGGGGTATTGAATTTGATGAAACGTGGATTCTCCAAAGGGGAAAAGGGGTAAAGGGCCAGCGGGTGGCCCTTTGACCCTTTACTTTTGCCTTTTGACTTTTGCCTTTTGCCTTTTGACTTTTGCCTTTTGCCTTTTGACTTTTTACTTTTGACTTTTTACTTTTGCCTTAAATATCAAGCCTTGGCAAGATTCTGCTTGGTGGCAGGGGCTGCCTCAGGAGCGTCGCTGGAGTCCGACTCCATGTTGTCGGTCTTGGGGTTGAGCATCGTCAACTGGAGGATGAGAGCCACAACGAGCACACCAGCCATCACTACGAAGCCGAAGCCGAGGCCGTAGCTCTGAGCGATAGCGCCGAGAGCCATCGTGGTCAACGCACCGGCAATCACACCGCAGGTGTTCATGAAGCCGTAGGCTGTGCCGCGCTGACGAGCGGGAACAAACTGGCAGAGGATAGGCATGTTGTTGGCGTCGTACATACCGTAGCCGAGGCCGAAGAAGAGAGCGGCGCAGACTGCAGCCACGATGTTGTGGCCAAAGCCCATGAGCACGAGCGCGGGAATCATCATGGCGATACCGATGGCGCTGGTGTAGACACGGCCCTTGAGGTTGCGCTTAACCCAACGGTCGGAGAGCGGACCGCCTACCATCACACCGATAAACGAGCTGACGGCGATAGAAATCGTGGCGATAGGGCCGGCAATCTCCAGAGGCTGACCGAGGCTGTCGCTGAAGAGGGTGGGGAGCCAGTTCTTGGTGGCCCAGCCGGGGAGCGAGATAGCAGCGAAGAAGAAGAGGATCACCCAGAAGGCGATGTTGGTGAGAATCATACCGAGGGAGCGCCATACGGTCTCGCTCTCGAGCTTCTCGGCCTTCTTGATAGCGGCCTGCTCGGCCTTGCTGCGACCCTTGTCGTGGAGGAGCAGGATGAGGATGACGGCGTAAGCGATACCGATGATACCAAACCAGTGGAAGGTATCCTGCCAGGAAATCTTGTGGGCGATGGTGGCACCAAAGCCGCCGAGAGCCTGACCCATGTAAAGACCCGTCATGTGGACACCCACGGCCAGCGAGCGTGCACCGCCAGTGAAGTAGTCGGCGATGAGCGACAGGGCAGCAGGGATATAAAGAGCCTCGCTGACACCCATAAGGGCGCGGAGGGCTACAAACCAGTTGTAATCATCGGGGCCGCACATACCCATGAGGGAGGTGACGGCACTCCAAACGCCAAGCGAACCAACGATAAGCCACTTGCGGTTGAGACGGTCGGCGATAATACCCGACACCGGGCTCATAAAACCGTAGATCCATAAGAAGATTGACATTACCCAGCCAAACGTTGCGGGATCCTGAAGAGGAGTGATAGTGTGGCCTATTGCTACCTGCATCGTAGAGAGCATCTGACGATCCATGTAGTTTAACAAGGCTACTACCCACAGAAGGCCTACGACCATCCAAGGATAGAATTTTTTCTGTTGTAGTGACATGTAAATTGGTTATTATAAGGTTAATTTTATTAGAATTTAAGGACCTAGAGTAACAAAGGCTGCGGTAGGTCAAAACCACAACTCCACAAAATTACAAACAATTTTTGAAATTTCGCACTTTATTTGAAGTCTTTTTTGTAGATTTGTATATTATTATTTTTTCACGCTAAAGATATGGACAATTTCACATTTTACACCCCCACACGCTACACCTTTGGGCGTGGCGCCGAGGAGAAGGTGGGCGAGGAAGCCCAAAGGATAGGTATGAAGAGGGTAATGGTGGTGTATGGCGGCGGCTCGGCCGTGCGCAGCGGCCTGCTGGGGCGCGTGGAGAAGCGACTGGAGGAGGCCGGCATCAGCTATGTGGAACTCGGAGGCATCGAGCCCAACCCCACGGATCCCAAGGTGTATGAAGGCATCGACCTGGGGCGCCGCGAAGGCATCGACGGACTGATAGCCGTGGGTGGCGGTTCGGTGATCGACACCGCCAAGGCCATAGCACTGGGCATCCCCTACGACGGCGATTTCTGGGACTTCTACGCCGGACGCCTCGTGGCCACAACGGCCCTCCCCGTAGGAGTGGTGTTGACCATACCGGCGGCGGGCAGCGAGGGCTCGGGCAACTCGGTGATAACCAAGCTCGACGGCCTGCATAAGATAAGTCTCCGTACCGAGAGCGCCCTGCGCCCCAAGTGGGCACTGCTCAACCCCGAGCTGACCTTTACCCTGCCCCCCTACCAGACAGCGAGCGGCATCGCCGACATGATGGCCCATATCTTTGAGCGCTACTTCTCGACCACTCCCGACGTGGAGATTACAGACCGCGTGGCCGAGGGAGTGCTGTTGGCAATAATCGAAGAGGCCCCCAAGGTGATGGCGCACCCCGACGACTATCAGGCACGAGCTAATATAATGTGGAGCGGTACGCTGGCCCACAACGGCATCTGCGGCACCGGGCGCCGCGAGGACTGGGTGAGCCACTTCATGGAGCATGAGATAAGCGCCGTCTACGGCGTGACCCACGGTGCGGGGCTCGCCGTCATCATCCCCGCATGGATGACCTTCATGGCCGACCATCGACCGGAGAAGATAGCGCAGTTTGGGCGCCGCGTGTTCGGTGTGACGAGCCACGACGACCGCACAGCTGCCTTCGAGGGCATCGAGGCACTGACAGCCTTCTTCCGCAGCCTGGGACTCCCCGTTTCGTTTGCCGAACTGGGCATCAAGAGTCCCGACATACCGCTGCTGGTCAAGAAACTGCATGAGAACAAAGGCGCTACAATCGGTGGCTACTACCCCTTGACAGCCACCGAGACCATGGAGATATACAAACTGGCGGTACGCTGATGACAATCGAACGTTACAAGCCAGAGATGGCGCAAGAGTGGGATGGGATGGTGGAGCAGTCGCTCTGCGGCACGATCCTGCTCTATCGCCGCTATATGGACTATCATAGCGACCGCTTCACCGACGCCTCGCTGATGGCGAGGGACGAGCGCGACGGCCGACTCTCAGGTGTGCTGCCCGCCAACCGCGTGGGCAGCACACTTTATTCCCATCAGGGACTGACCTTCGGAGGATGGGTGACGCCCCTGCGCCACGTGGCTCCGCAGCGTATGCTCGACCTCTGGCAAGCGGCTGTCGACTTCTTGAAGGAGGATGGCGTAGAAGAGATAATATATAAACCGCGGCCATGGATCTACTCCCCCTACCCTGCCGAGGACGACCTATATGGCCTCTACCGGATGGGCGGCCAACTGCGCTCCATGCAGATAGCGCAGACCATACCGCTCGACCAGCCGCTGCTACTCAACAACGACGCAAAGAAGCACCTCAAAGCCGCTGCAAAGGCGGGGATTACCGTGGGCGAAGCGAAGGATTTTGACCTTGATATAAAGACTTTCTGGGAAATGCTCGACGCTTGCTTGGCTGAGCGCCACGAGGCGCGGCCAGTGCATACAGTTGAGGAGATGACGAGGCTCCACACTCTCTTCCCCAAGGAGATACAGCTCTTTATGGCGTGGAGCAAGGATGGGGAGCCGCTGGCAGGGACGGTGGTGTATCGCAATCTGCAGGTGGCCCACAGCCAGTATATCGCCACGACGAGCGAAGGACGCCGAGTGTATGCCCTGTGGCCCCTGCTGCGCGAGGTGATGGAGAAACATTGCCAAGGGATGAGATATTTTGACCTCGGCACGTCGTGTGAAGAGGCGGGGCGTGTGCTCAACGCCGGGCTCTCAGCGCAGAAGTATTCGCTGGGGGGCAGAGGAGTGGCTTATGCGGCGTATGGGGCGGAGCTTCGCGAGGGGAAGCTTCGCGAGGGGAAGCTTCGCGAGGGGAAGCTTCGCGAGGGGATTAAAAGCTGAAAAGCTAAAAAGGCTAAGAAGCAGTTAATCGAAGGGGAGGCCGTTGGCTTCGAGGGCCTCGCGGCGCTCTACACACGTGCCGCAGCGACCACAATGCTTCTCGCCGCCCTTGTAGCAGGAATAGGTGTGGCGATAGTCTACGCCGAGGGCTTTGCCACGAGCCACGATTTCGGTCTTGGTGAGATGGGTGTAGGGAGCCAGTAGGCGGATATGGTCGTAGGTGCCTTCAGCGATGGCGTGGCCCATGGCCTCCACGAAGCCGGGGCGGCAGTCGGGATAGATGGCATGGTCGCCGGCGTGGTTGGCTATCATCACCTCATGGATGCCGCGGCTCTCTGCCAGTCCGGCAGCCACGGAGAGCATGATGCCGTTGCGAAAGGGTACGACGGTGCTGCGCATATTGGAGTCCTCATAGTGGCCCTCGGGGATGGCGTCGGCGCCGGCGAGCAACGAGCTCTCGAAGTGGCGTCCCATAAACCCAAGGTCGATTTCCACCAGCTCGATGCCAAGCAGCTGGCAGTGGTAGCGGGCACAGGCAGCCTCGCGGGCGTTGTGGTTGGAGCCGTAGTTGAAGTTGACGGCCAGCGTTATCTGCTGGCGATATTCATATAGCATGGTGGTGGAGTCGATGCCACCGGATAAGACTATTAGAGACATAGAGGGATAGAGGGACAGAATTTAGAGGGACAGAATTTAGAGGGATAGAGGGACAGAATTTAGAGGGAGAGAATTTAGAGGGACAGAGATTAGAAGTTGGTGCGGAAGGCGGCGAGGCGGCGCTGGGCCACCATCTCTTGATGGTCGGCATCGCCGTGGTTGGCAAAGGGATAGATGGAGATGCCGCCACGGGGCATGAAGAGACCCGTCACCTCAATGTAGCGGGGATCCATGAGCTTGATTAGGTCGTTGAGGATGATGTTGACACAATCCTCGTGGAAGTCGCCGTTGTTGCGAAATGAGAAGAGATAGAGCTTAAGGCTCTTGCTCTCCACCATGCGCTCGCGAGGGATATAGTTGATGATAATCTTGCCGAAGTCGGGCTGCCCGGTGATGGGGCATAGCGTGGTAAACTCGGGACACATAAACGTGACCACGTATTCGCGCTCAGGGTGCTTGTTGACGAAGGTCTCAAGCAGCGAGGGGTCGTAAGTGGTGGGGTATTCCACCTTCTTGTTGCCGAGCAGCGATAGGCCCTCGGTCTGTTCAATGGTTCTCATAGCTGATAATGCAGTCCAGATTACGTTTTAATATTGCAAAGTTACAACAATTTGACTAATTTTGAGCCACGATTGTCAAGATGACTTCTACGCCATGCTGCGCCACACATATATAATAGTCCTACTGCTGGTCATATTCATAACCATACCCAGCGCTGCCCAGCCACCAATAAGGATAAGGGTGGCACCGCAAGTCGACCCCGACTCTACCGACCTCGCCTACTATGGCAAACGCCACTTCTGGCAAGCGGCCGCCACAGTGACAGGGCTCAACGTAGGCGTATGGGCCTTCGACCGCTTTATCCAGCATGGCGACTTCGCGTATATCAACTTCCACACCATCGGGGAGAACTTCCGCCACGGCTTCATCTGGGACAATGACCGCCTGGGTACCAACATGTTTCTCCACCCCTACCACGGCAGCCTCTACTACAACGGGGCGCGTTCCAACGGGTTCAACTACTGGCAGTCGGGGCTCTTCGCTTTCTATGGCAGCTCGATGTGGGAACTGTTTATGGAACGAGAATACCCGTCGACCAACGACGTGATAGCCACCCCCATCGGCGGTATGGCCATCGGCGAGGTGGCCTATCGCGCCAGCGACGTGGTGCTCAAGGACAACACCACGGGTTGGGAGCGCTTCGGCCGCGAGGCCGCCGCCTTCTTGCTGGCTCCCACACGCGGCCTGACGCGCATCATCAACGGCGACGCTTGGCGCAAGAGGCCTACCACCGGCCGGCAGTTTGGCATTCCCAACGTGGCTATCGAATTTTCGGGTGGGGTGAGGTTTCTGGAGTTTAAGGAGAAGGTGATCGACTCTGGTGTGGGCTTGACCACGGAGTTTAACGTGGAGTATGGCGACCGCTTTGAGGTGGCGAGCACCAAGCCCTACGACTACTTCACCGTCCGCGCCGCCCTCAACCTGCAGCGTGGACAACCAGCGCTGGGCAAACTCAACATCATGGGCCGATTGATAGCGCGCGAACTGCTCGAGGACTATACCTACGGACTGAGCGTGGGTATGTATCAACACTTCGACTACTACGACAGCGACACCATCAGCGAAGTGAGCGACAAGACGCCCTACAAACTGGGGGTGCCGGCCTGCGTGGGCGCCGGGGCGATGTTTCGCGACGTGGAACGTGGTCACTGGACGTTTGACGCCTACGTCCACGGCAACGCCGTGATCCTCGGAGCCATACTCTCGGACTACTACAACGTAGACGAACGCAACTACAACCTGGGGAGTGGCTTCTCGGTGAAGACAGGGTTTAACTGGGTGTTCAATCGCGATAAGTTTTCGTTTTCGGCGTCGTATGAATACTATAGGCTGTTTACGTGGAAGGGGTATCCACGCAACATGAACTGGCACGACTACGATTATCGGACGCTCAACGCCCAGGGCGACCGCTCGGTGGCGTTTCTGGGGATAGTGGATGTGAGGCTCGACTACCGGCTCCATCATCGCTGGTATCTTACAGCTACCTTCTCGCAATTTCATCGCTCGACACATTACCGCGACTTTCCGCATGTGGGGTCGTCGACACTGTCTACAAGGCTGATGCTTACTTATAAGCTATAGGGCCTATAAAATGCACCTCCTCGACATTTTTTAGTTAAAAAATTTGGAGGAGCGAAAAAGATGTACTAATTTTGCAGTCCGCGCTCCTGAATTGGTTGCGTCAAAATGACACAACAACACTACAACAGCAGCAGGAGGCATGATGGACCCACGGAGCTGAGGGCTCTTTCCTTGATAAGTTTTATACCTTGATTGCTATTTATTAACCCCCTTAATTTTTTCAGTTTCTACCCTACCCCCGCTTGGCACGGAGCCATGAGGTGGCTAAGGCGACACGCGCTCTTTGACATACTGGTACAATCAGCCGCACTGTACTTACGGGAGGTTGTTTCAGAATCCTTCTATTGATTGCAACCCCAGAGGGGTTGTTTCAGAATCCTTCTATTAATTGCAACCCCGGAGGGGTTGTTTCAATTAGCTCGGTGCCGTTTATTCTTCTTCCCCGCGCCAAGGGCGCGGGAGAAGAAGAAGGAAGAGCCATTGAAGCTAATTGAAAGAATCCCTACGGGATTCCTGCTAATTGGAAGAATACATACGGGATTCCTGCTAATACCTTTTGATACAGCCTCTTTCCTACGTTTAGATAAAGTATTGAATGTAATGTTAAACACTTTAAAGAGTTAATTAACACGCAACTACAACTGAAAAAAGTATCAATACCCACATGGAAAAAGAACAAATTTTCACCCTCCGCGACCTTCGCATCCGCCCCTACGACCCCACGAGCCGCGTGGCCCAGGAATTTCCCGGCTTCGAGCTGATAGAGGAAAACCGCCGCGACTTCGTGCTCTTCAAAGCCCTCTCCCATCTGGCTGTGGCCTTCACAGTGGTCAACCACCAGTATGGCGACCGCCGCTACAGGACTCGCACCCGTCAATGCTACGTGAAGGTCTACGACTCCAAGACCTACGACCTGGTAGTGGAGAAGGCGTTCACGGTGACGATGAGTCAATTTCAAGAGGAGATGGAGATGAGAGTGGATGTCCCCATCACAGCCGATAAGGTTGTGAACTGCAGAGAGTATTGGGTGTCGGTGGAAAGCGAGCAGGATGGAGTGGAGGACTGCGGCAAGATGATACGCTTCTTTCGCATCTCCAAGACCCTCTATCGCTACTTTCATCTTGAGAGCGCCTATATCAAGGTGGCCGACGACGACACTACCCATTATCGCTCGGTGGAGGGACAGCGCGAGGGTCAGAAATATATCCTCTGGCGCTTCACCAAGGAGAAGTCGGGCCTTATGGACGACTGTCCTGAGATGAGGGTGAGAGTTCGCTCGGTAAAGGGCCACATGTGGGACTATTACACTGAAGCCCACAGTGGGAGCGGGGCCTTCTGGCTCGACGATCCCAACATGGATACCGACAAACTAACGCTGGTCTACACCCCTATCACCGAAGGGATGACCAACGACGATATCTGCTACGTGGAGCTGCAATGTCTGGGCTATCCCGTGGCCTCCTTCTTTCTCGATTGTCGCCACACGAAGCAAGGCGAATGGAAGATCAACGAGCTGCCCCTCATCACAAGTTATCATCAAGGCGATGACGACAGCGTAAACAGAGTGTTGAGCCACCTTGACAAGATAGTGACCTCGCTCGACGACACCATAGCGGGCATTCACAAGAAGATGGACACGCTGGTGGGTCTCCCGGAGGTAAAACATAAGCTCGACAGATACAGCAACACGATGCGCTTCTTCATGCAGCGCCGACTGGAGGGCCTTCCCGAGCTAACGATGCCTCTCCACGCGGTGTTTATGGGCGCGCCGGGCACTGGCAAGACCACGGTAGCCAAAATGATGGGCGAGATGCTATCGGGGCTGGGAGTGTTGAGCAAAGGGCATGTGGTGGCTCGCGAACGGTCAACGCTGCTGGGTCAATACTATAGCAGCGAGGGCGAGAACACGCTGAAGGCTCTGAATGAGGCCCAGGGAGGCATCCTCTTTATCGACGAAGCCTACCAGCTATACCAGCCTGAAGACCCACGCGACCCTGGACGCTTCGTGCTGGAGACACTGATGACAGCGCTGGCCGACGAGAACAAGCGCGACTGGATGCTCATCCTCGCCGGCTACACTGAGCCGATGAAGAAGATGCTCGACTGCAACCCCGGCCTCCGCTCGCGTCTGCCCGAAACCAACCACTACTTCTTCAGCGACTTCAGCGGAGCTGAGCTGATGGAGATTGCACGCCGCTACCTGACGGGGCAGGGATTTGTGCTCTCAGCCGGCGCTTCATGGATGCTTGAAGAGGTGCTGGAACACGACAGCCAACATCGCACAAAGGCGTTTGGCAACGGGCGCCATGTGATGAACATGATACAGACACAGATAATCCCCGCCATGGCCGCACGTCTGGCCACCATCGCCAAACCGACGCCCGAGGACCTGAGCCTTATCCTCCCCGAGGATATCCCAGCCCCCACGACGACGAATACTCCCCGCCGCATGGGCTTCCAGCACGCGAGCTAAGGCTCTGAAGGCTATGTAGTGCGGCTGCCTCAGCCGCCCATGTACCGCGGCTGCCTCAGCCGCGAGGGAGAAGTTACCGTCGGCTGAGCGGTCGGGCAAGCTGCCCAACCTACAATGTCGGCTGACGGTATCGCCTACAAGGGGCGCGATGCCGTCAGCCCTCCGTAGGGGCGGACGAGGGCGATTCGGTCAAGTTTTTACAATTTTCAGGGAGTTATTCGGTCAAGTTTTTACAATTTTCAGGGAGTTATTCGGTCAAGTTTTTACAAATAGTTGTATCTTAGCGCATTACAACCCCATTTCATACTTGGCTATTTCGTATTCCAAAAGATTTATCGACACCTACTTTTTAGTCTGGAATTATATGCTTTCTTTTAGCGACCTTTGAACGGCAAACTCAGCGGAGGCCGAGGCGCACCAAGAGGAGAAGGGAGGCCGCGCAGGCAGCAGCGGCAAGAGGCGTAGCCATCAGCGCGCCCCACTGGAGAGCTATCATGCTCGCAGCGGCCACCATCGCCAGGCAGCCCCCGAAGAGCGCCACTACGCGCCACGGCAGGCGCTGATGATATAGGCCGAAGTAGATAGCTACGACTATCATGGTGTAGAGCAGATACCACACTACGTAGCTGACGCCAAGACCCGTGATGCCCCATTGCTGATAGCCCAGGATGTTGAGGCCAAGAGCGGCGATGCAGCTCAAGCCCTCGGTCAAGAGATAGACAGGGCCGTCGCCACGCGACAATATCAGATAGGCCATACACCACGAAGCGCCGCGCATCACTACGCCCGTCATAGCGATGGTGATAAACGGGACAATGACCTCAAACTCGCTGGCATAGAGCAACTCCACAATCCACGGCGCCACGGCGACAAACACCGTGGCCGCAGGCGTCAGCACCAGCAATACAAGCATTATCTCATGAGCCATGAAGACACGCACCCTTCGCGACGAGCGCACGGCAGCCGCCAAGCGTGGATAAAACTCCATCACCACAGCCACCAGCACCATCCCCACGTAGCGGTTGACAATCGTGTAGCCAGCCTGATAGAAACCCACCTGACCGCTGTCGCCTACCATATTAAGATAGGAGATGAAGATATAGCTCATCAGCTGGGTGACAAACTCGGCCATGGTCATATAGATACCCATCACAATGAAGCGTCGCCCGAGCTGCCACGTCTCGCGTGGAGTGACCGTGGGCACAAGCGTAGGCACCTCTTTATGGCTCCAATAGCGAGCGGCCAAGAAGCACATCAGGCCGTTGGCCAGAATGGCTGGCACGATGCTATCCAAGCGGAAGAAATAGAAGAGCGGGATGGAAACAGTCACGCCCCCCACTACGCCCCAAAGCGTGGAGCGCGCCAAGGCTTTGAGATGCTGCGTGGCTTGGAGCACAACTTGATCGGCGGCAATCATGGCCAGCAGGAAGAGCAGCAGACCCAGCGAGGCAAACTGCCACGTGTGGCCCAACTCGCCAAAAGAGTTGAGGCTCAGCAGAGGAGCAGCCACCAAGGCCACCACGAGGCCGAGCCATCCGAGCCACCGTCCCCAGCGCCGCACGATGGCTATCAGCAGACGCTCCTGCTTAGAGCCGCGAGGGGCTGCAGCGATGTCGCGCACGGCGCTGTTGCGGAGGCCCAGTTGGGAGCCAGCCACCATCATGTCAAGCGACGAATTGAAAATAGCAAAAAGACCCACGCCGGCCGGCCCAAGCCAGATTGCCACAAACTTCATGCGCACGACGCTGCAGAGGAGCGTCAGCATCTGCACTCCCCCGAAGACGCTCATCGTCTTCAGCACCCGCGCCGTCAGCGACACCGCCTTATCCTCGTTATCTTGTTGTTGCTTATTAGCCAATAATAAATGTCGTGTTAATTCGGATAATGAAGGTTGATCTTATTCTCCACTGCAAATTTAATTCTTTTCTCAGACATCACCAATCGCAAACCACAACGAGCGACAAAAGAGTGGGCAGCAAGCCTTCGCCGCTGCCCACTCGACTCCACAATTAATACTTATCAGGGGAGATTATAAATCCTCTATCTTTCCCATAAACAGGATGAGGCCAGTGCTCTGTTCGCGGATAAAGAAGTAGAATGGATGGTCGATAACCACCTCGTCAATTGGAAAAGGATTTGCTATCTCTATTATTTCCGTTGAGGTAGAGGCTAGAGACACTTTTGTCCCCTCTTCATCTACTTTGAAATGAAAATCTTGAAAAACCGGTCCTATAGATGGCCTTATTTCGCTTTCCGTTAAGGAGGAATACATACCCGACAAATTAGCCTCTTTTGGGTTAAAGATTGCCTCCACACCTATGGCTCTCAGCACATTCATCAATTCTATGTTGCCCTCAAGGGTAAACTTAGGCATAGTAAGGGAGGCTTTGCTTGCTGCGGTCAAGCTTTCGGTTAACCATTTCTCATCGAGAGCAGGAATGGAAGTTGCATTAACGCTGGGCATAGCCACCACAAAGGAAAAAGCCTCGTTGCCATACGGCCACATAGCCCAAGTAAAATCATCATCCTGCCAAAAGCGACCGAGTTTTTCTGTGTCGACCATCATCTCCGTGGCTGATGTCTTATTTCGGCCATAGAATGTACGTTTTTTGGTCTTGTCAGCGTCAAAGGCCTTTCTCCATTTTCCCTCAAATGAAAGCGCATTGGTCAATATAGCCTCAAAGGGAATGTCATCTAATATTTCCTTGGATGGGGATAAACCAATGCATTGCTCGCTCCATTGTTCTAGCTTTATATACAATTCTTCTTGAGTGTCGAATACAGGAAAGGTATCAACCTTAAAAGTCTCAAGTACCCTAATAAACTCCTCTGTGTACTGCTCGGTATAGGGAAGATGGTGCCGTAGATGACAAGTGTTGATTGTAAAATCGCATTTTTTGTCCAGAAATGGGAGTGTGGTTAGCAACCTCTCATATAGCAGGTTAATATCCTGCAAATTTTCCCCTCCAGGATATAAAGCCTCTAAGATTTGCGTGCGCCCTTCTCCCTCGCACCCATTAGCGATAAGAAGCAAATTATTGGCTAAGGCATAGGGGGAAACAAGAAAATTTTCTTGCTTCTCTTGAGCGAGAGCCGTCATAAGTTTGTTAGAGAATTCTACATTGCTTTCCACCCATTCCTGCTCAGAGCGCGATAATACAATATCTACAAGGGGATTGTCATCGTTCTCTATGTTCTGAGGCACGTCAGAGGAATCACAGCTCCAAAGAATTCCCATTATCACAAAGGCAAAAGCCTTTGGAATAATCCAATTATTTAGTTTCATGTCAGTATAATTAATTTGTTAATAAATGTTGTATATTATCTTCATATTGGTATTGAAATTATAAGAACCACCGTTGAAATTAGACGATGAGAACCATCCATTATAAGAGCCACGCCAACCCCAGTTATGGTGTAAATAAGAGGAGCTACCGCCTTGTATCGTCTTGGACCATAGATTTTCCATATATTCACCGTACATTGAATAGTACTCTCCTACATAGGCCATCAATGAAATCTCAGTACTGCTGGTTGAAACCTTATATCCATCACACACCCATGCATGACCTGAATTTGTAGCGCTATCCGTTCCTCTCATATAAAGAGGACGTCCTGAAGCAACCTCGTCACGCGTCTTGGCCCAGGTGTAGGAAGTATAGGCAGCTTTTGAGTACCCAAAATTCTTCAAGGCAGATTGTGCATATACATAATTCGAGCTAGAGGCCGTATCTCCATATTGAGTATGGACAGCTTCAGCCACATCGTAAAGTAAAGAGGCGGTAATATCACTGGCAGAATTGTCGGGCATACTGCTCCAGGCATAGGTAGTTGGTTTCTGGTGAAACTTCATAATCTGTCCCACAGCTACAGCAACGCAACCCGTTGGGCGTAGGGCAGGATAACTACTGTTGTAGCCAGGGATATATTTGTTATATCCATAATTCTGTCCCCAGTTGGTGGAGAGCAAGGGTCCTCGGCTTGTAGTCTGAGTGTTGTACTTTATTCTTACAAATACGGTCTCAGAGGGATCAAAGCCATACATTTCGTTGAAATGGTAGGCTTGTTCCATTTGAGTACGCTCACCCTCAGTGAGACCCATATATTCAGGCGTGGCCTGAAAATTCTCATAGGTATATACGTAATACCCTTGATTTTGCCACTCAGTAACTGCGTAAGTAATGTCATAGGTCTGCGAAGGATCCAATGTCCTAGATTGGCCTTGGGAGGGGATCTCCTGCGAGTTTGGATTGTAGCGCCCCCACTCCTGACGGAAGGCAAGGCGCACACTGTCGGGCTGTGCAGAGGCATGTCGGATGTTTTCTTCCTCAGAAGCCATCCATAAAGCGATTCCATTCTCGTTTCCAGAAAGGAGATCGAAGCGGCCTTCGTTGGAGTAGGCGATGATTGGGGTATAGTCGCGCGTGGCCGATACTACTACGAAGCCTCCTCCAAGATAATTTACAACGTAATATAACGGTGTGCCGTCCTCGTCGTTCACTGTCTTTACCTCCTCGGGGATTCTCCTCATTGAGCGGGACTCATTCTCAGCGAGCACAGCGGTAGCGACATCAAGTGCACGCGAGCTCTCAACTACAGTAGCTGTGTCGGGAAGAGCTAGAAGTGGACAAGACAAATCCGTCTGCACCTCTTTTTTTTGGTCCTTCAATGGACCGTCTTGGGAACAGCCAACAAGAGCTAAGAGGCTCAAGGCTGAAAAAAAGGTTGTTTTGTTCATGATGATGAATTATGGGATAAATAAAATTGTGGAATAAGTTAGAGGCAACGTGGCCTTCTAATATAAGGAGAGGAGAAAGGACGAAATCTTACAGTTAGGGCATCAAGAATAAGACATTAACTCTTATTTTATAGACGTATTCGCTAATTATATAGACGTTCAAAAGTTATAATGTGCCATCTATTTTCTGCACGTTGGAGGGCCACCGCTTAATGAGCAACGGCAGCTTCATGCAGGAGCCAGAGGGCTGGCTCACTAACAGCGGCGGAGGGGCGCCGCACTACGATAGCTGCCGAAGAGGGGAAAGCGTGATTACGCGACGATTCTCCATCCTCGAGAATCGTCGCGTAGAGTATCTACTGCCAGTGGCCATCGTAGTCGATGGGGCTGCAGTAGAATCTTTATTTCAATAAATAGAGGAAAAAAAGAGGGGCAGCTCGCGCAGCCCCTCCGGGGTTTTGCTATGATGGTCACAAGCAAACACTCGACGAGGGAGGATTATTGGCGGTTGACGCCACCTACCACGTCGTCGTTGTTGACACCTCCCTGTACCTTCTTCACTTGAGCCTTCAGGCTACCAAAACGATAGGAGACGCTGATGTAGAGGGATTGTGGATGGAGAGTATACGTGGCGCTCTCACCCGTATAGGGCATATTGACCGACTCGTTGACTATGCCGCGATGGTGGTTGCCAAAAGGATTGGCCCACACCACGCCAAGCGACAGACGCTCGTCCTTGAGGAAACTACGATTGAGGGCAATCTCCCAAAAGGTGGAGGCACCCCCACGGAAGTGGAGACGATTGTAGAGGCCACGGTCGTTGGGCGAGTTCCAATAGAAGAATGTGGATAGACGCCAACTGTAAGGCAGATTCTGACGGGCACTAAACTGCAGACGCCCCGACCAGTCCTGACGATAAAGCCCCAGATTGGGATTCTCGTGGGAATTCCAAGCGAAGGAGCCACCGATGCTCACGTAGGTCTTCTTGGAGCGGTTGAGGTAGGTGGAGAAAGAGAGCTGTGTGCGCCACGTGCGGTCGTGGCCGTCGTTGGCGTAGGTAGAATAGGTGACGTCGCCTTCGCCCCACTGCACGGGAATGATATTGTTGTCGGCCCACGAATACCATGTGGACACGTTGAGACTCAAGCCACTCGGAGAGAAAAGCGTATAGAGCAGACGGAACTGATACAGGCGCTCGCTCTCCAAGTCGGGATTGCCATAGGAGACGGTCGTCGGGGTCTCATACACCGTGGGGTTGAGGTAAGAGATACCCGGACGGCGAATAGCCGAGGTGGCCGAAAGCTTGAGAGTGCTTCCTGAACGCAGCTGATAAGAGATGGTGGCGTTGGGTGCCCAGTCGTTGAGGTCGGTCTTGAAATTATCGCCCTCCCCTTCTTTATATTCTGCGTTGAGATGAGTGTATTCGTAGCGCAGGCCGGCTCTGAAACCCCACTTCTTGAGGTTGGCGCGATAGTCAAAGTAGACGGCGGCAATGTTGTTGGTGTGCTCAAAGTCGGTGTGGGAGGTCTCGTAGCCGATATACTCCTGATTGGCCTTGTTGTGGTTGCGGCGGTCGATATATTTAGCTCCGAGGTCGAGTGTCTGCCCATGACCCAGGGGGCGCGACCAGTCGAGCTGGACGGTATGCTCCGTGAAGTGGTTTTTGGAGTCGGAAATGATACCCGTGTAGCTGACAGGCATATTGATCATATCGGTGTAGCGGGTGGTGATGTCGCTGCTATTCTCCGATGTGGCCAGGCGATATGATAGCAGGATATATTCCCCCTTCTTGCGCGTTGACCGCTGATAGTTGAGGCCGAGGTTAATGTCGCTATAGGTGGAGGGATCAGTCTCGCCTACGGTGTTGTAGCTATAGATAAGAGCATCGGCCGCGGCGGCAGCGCGGCTATTGAGCATCTGCTGCGACCCCGTGGTGTAGGAATGAGCACGACTGTCATAGCCACCAAAGTCGAGGTTGAAGAGGCGGAGGGTGTCCATCTCGTAGCTGGCGCTCAACCCCCAATAGCCCCCCACGCCTTTATATTTGGAGAAGGTCGACGACTCCAAGCGACGCCCTGTCTCCTCATAGTCTTGCCAAGCTTCGCCGCGCGAGGCAGAGCCATGGGTGCTGCTGATGTTCATACCGCCATAGAATTGTGCTGTCACCTTGTCGAGCTGGGTAGTGATGTAGGTGTTGGGGCGCACGTTGCCATAATTGTTGACATACAGACCTACGTTGCCCGTCACGCCCTTCATAATCGAATTGGAGACGGTGACGATATTGAGAATAGCATCCACACCCTCCATATCTTCGCGCGAGCCTGGCTCGGTGATCACCTCTATCTTCTCAATCATGCTGGCGGGCAAAGCCTTGAAGATAGCCTGTGCGTTGTTGGAAAACGACTTGTCGGGACGTCCGTTCTTATAAATCTTGAAGTTGCTCGAGCCATTGATGGTGATATTACCCTCGCCATCCACCTCCACCATCGGCACCTTGCGCAGTATCTCATAGGTCATCGAGGTCTTGGAGTCGCCATCGGCCGTGACATCGTAGGTCATACGATCGATCTCGGTGGTGACCAGCGGTTTTTGAGCCACCACTTCTACCTCGGCGAGCAGATTGTCGGCTGTAGAGATTAGGAGCTTGCCGAGGTCGGCCACCGGATGAGCCTCGCTCACCGAGAAGTCTTTAGCCAAGGGGGTATAGCCCACCACCGTCACCGTGAGCCGATAATTGCCAGCCTGCTTAAGTGTCCGAGTGAATGAGCCATCTTCCTTTGTCACCAAGTCGGCCACCGACTTAAGGGAGTCGGGCAGTTGATAAATGTGTATTGTGGCGTAGCTCGCTGGGTCGCCGATAGAGTCCTCGACAACACCCTTCACTTGAAAGGCAGCAGCTTGAGCTGCGATGCCCATTGAGAGCATGACCATAATGGCCAACAGACGAGAGGCAATCAGCCTCGAAGCATTTCTTTGATTCATAAGATTGTTGATTAGATTTACCTGTTTGACGAAAATAAATCTATAAATGTTACAAAAAAAAGAAAATTTTTTTACTACCGCCGACGCAGAATGGCTTCAATGTCGGCATCGATATCGGTGCCACGCGCATAGTCCCAAAGAGTGATGCTACGCAGCTGGTAATAATAATACCAATAGAGGTAAAGTTCATTGACATACTCCACACGGGCATTGTCCTTGGATGTCTGCGAGTCGTTGAGGTCGAGGGTGGAAATCCGACCTATTAGGAAGGTCTCCACATTGGTGTTGTAGCGGCGCTGGGCAATAGTGTCGCTCAGCTCGGCTATCTCCAGCTGTTGCTGCTGATTGTTGAATCGCTCCACAAGGATAAAGAGGTCCTGGTTGAAGTTCATCGTCTCTTGGCGCAGGCGGCTCTCCACCACATCGCGGTCGCTCTCGGCCACACGCACCTTGCCTCGGCGCTTGCCCCAGTCGATGAGAGGGATGGATACACCAATCTCCACCACCTGATTGTCTTTCAGAGGGTCGTAAGCGCCGCGCAGCTTCTCGGCAGTGCCCGTGAAGCCAATCTGTGCGTAAAGCGACACCTCGCGCAGATTGCCCTTGGCTGTGGCCACGGCATAGTCGGCCTCGAGCTGTCGGCGACGAATGTTCTTAGCAAAAGCGTTGCGTGCCAGAGCCTTCTCGAGTGCATCTTGATAGGTGACCATGACGGGAGGCACCTCGGCGGGGATGACAGGCTGGAGCTCTATGCTCTCATCGAGGCCCAGAAAGGAGCGCAGCTGAAACATGTAGCTCTTCGCGTTGCTCTCATAGCTCGTAAGGTCGGAGCGTGCGCTCAGTTCGTTGAGCTGAAGCTGCAGCAGGTCGTTCTCGCTTATCTGGCCCATGGCGCGTTTTTCGCGAGCCACTTGATAGAGCGTAGTGGCGTTGTCGAGGTTTTGCTGGGCAATCTCCATACGCTCTTGTGCCATCAGAAGGTTGAAGAAATAGGTGATGGCCGTCATAGCCACCTCTTCGGTAGCCGTCAGGAAGTCGGCCTTGGCCTCTGCGTAGCGCACAGGCTCGATTTTGCGATCCCACTTGACGCTGTTGACCCCGAAGATAGGCTGATTGAACGTCAAGGCAATAGGTATCGACATGAATCGCTGGTCCTTGGAGCTGTCGAGCTGTCGCAGATAGTCGAGCGACGTGTTGAGCGACAGCGTACCACCCGTGAGCCACACGTTTTGGGTGACGCTCAGTGCACCGTTGAGTTGCATGTAGTTGTTGCGTACGAAGGTATAGCTACCATCGTCGAGCTGGTATGAACTGTAGCTCTTACTGTAGCTTGGGACTGTGGCAGTGAATGTCACTTCGGGAAGGAGCTCGGCTTTGTAGGTGCGGTATTCCCAGTAGGCTGTGCGCAGCTCGTTGAGGGCCACCGCGGCATTGACGCTCTGCGCTCGAGCCAACGCTATTACCTCATCGAGCGTAATAGGCCGCTCCTCGGCCTGGGCGCGAGGAGAAACGCCCAGGGCCGCGGCCGCTATTAATCCGAAGCTTAAAAACCTTATCATCAATTTATTCATTCTACATTCACCTTAAATTATTCGTCCTTGAGAGCTATGGCGGGCTCGGTCTTCATGGCGCGGCGCGCTGGAATCCAGATGCCTATCACCACCATGATGGCCATCACCCCGTAGACGCAGGCAGCGAGCGAGAGAGTGCGCCACCACTGGTCATACTTACCATAATAGACCTCCGTCAGCTCGTTGTGGGCCAGAATCCAGTCGCCGAGATAAGCCAGAGGAGTGATAAGCGTCAAGATGAGCAGGCCCTCCCCTATCAGGCGCTTGAAGATCTGGGCAGGAGTGGCACCATAAGTCATGCGGACAGCCACCTCGCTGACCCTCTGCTGCGTGCGAAACCAGAAGGTGCCTAGTAGTCCCAGGAAGACATTGACCAGGAGGAAGATCATGGCGTAGATGCGACGCCACACCTCTTCGGTAGTGGACTGCACACACTCGCGCTTGCGCGCCTCAAAGCTTTGTACGCCTATGACGCGTAGGTTGCCCACGTTGTAGGAGGTGCGAGCCTTGTCCATAAATCGTTCGGCAAAGTCCTTCACACCTGGCTTCACCTTCACTGCTATATGGTTGAGCCAACGGATGTCGCCTTCCAGATCTTTAGGTACTATGGCTGTATTTTGCGACGAGTCAAAGTGGTTGCGCTTTACGGGAGGTATCAGTCCACCCACTGCACATTGGTTGCCGTTATAAAGCAGCCCGCGGTTGATGAGCTCTGAAGCCTTCATATTATCCTTAGGCATAGTGCCCGTATAGTATGACGCGGGGTCGTTGAGACAGTCGGAGGATATGAGCATTTTGCCATCGGCCAAGGCTTGACGCTCTTCATCGAGCGTCAGCCCGCTGCGAGAAGGCACACGAAACACATCTATATATCCCGGCGTGGCCTGAATGATACGCATAGATAGTCTAAGGGTATCGTTGGTCTCAGGCTCTACATAAGACATAGTTTGACCCATGTAGCTCCAACTATAGGGGACGTCGCTCGAAAGGCTCACCTTTTCGACATCCTCGTTGGCCTCTATAAGACGTATGAGCTGGCGCTTGTTGACGTCGGGGGTAAAGGCATTGGGAGGCAGTTCGCCGGTCTCAGGGTCGGCCTTGTCCCAGGGGATAAACTCTGGATCCTCTTCGGCGAGAGTGTTCCAGCGTATGAGGTAGGTGTCGGAGATATCGAAGCCCGTCTCTTGGTTGGCGTATAGGCTCTTGACAAACATATAGTCGGCCACATACCACACCACGATGCTCACCACGAGCATTTCCAGGCCAATCCATAGGTTGGAAGCCCATTCTGTGCTTATCTGTTTTAGAAGTTTGCGTTTCATTGTTGTAAGTGTTGGAGATGTTGGATGACTATTTGCGTTGTCCGGCAAGAGCGTCGACCGGCTTGCAGCGAGCAGCCTGTATGGCTGGGAGGCCAGTACTTATCACATTGAGGAGGAAGCACCAGATGAGTGCCCACATTACCGTCGACCAGTGGAGAATCTCAAAGAGAGAGATGTTGGCGGCAGGTGTTACATGGGAAAAATCTACCGTGGCGAAGAGCGAATCGGAGAAGATGAGAGCATAGATGATAGCCAATCCAAGCCCTATGATACCACCCACCACCGTGACTGTGAAGTTTTCGAGCAAGATGCTGCCGAAGATACGCGAGCGGGAGGCACCGAAGGCGCGACGCACACCTATCTCACTCTGTCGGCGTGCGAGCTGGCTATGGTTCATACTGCTAAGGTTGATAGCTGGCACTATCAAGATGATAAGATAGGTGATCCAGCGCTGACGGTTGGCGCTTGTAAAGTCGGGCTTGACATTGCTATAAATAGCGCCATTGCTCATCTCGGCTTGGGTAAAAGGAGCGCCATTGTCGATGAGGTGCGCTTCCTCAGAGGCCAGCTCAGAGTCGACGGCAGCTCGGCGCTGCTTGATAGCATCACGGATGACGGGGAAGTCCTTACTACTATTGGCGAGGATAAGCACCTCGATGCCCGACATGTCGGTGAATGGCACCTCCTTCTCCTTGTTGATATTAAGGCTTGTCCATACCTCGGCATAGGCCTTGGTGGCTGTGGAAGGCACATCCTTTACCACGCCAATGATGGTGTGAGGCACACGGTCAAGAAAGATTTCCCGACCCACCACATCGGTAGAACCAAACAGCTCCTTGGCCATATATTCGCTGACGATTACCTGCTTAAGGTCGTCGCGTACATCCTCAGCGTTGAAGGGGCGTCCGGCCAGAAAGGTGAAGTCGAGCACACGCCAATAGTTGTCGTCGGTGGCTATCTTGCTCACTTCATAGCTCTTGGAGTCGCGGGTGTTGACCGTAGCTGTCAGATCACCATTAAAGTAGGTGGTCATCTCGGTCTGGGGCAGGTCGCCATAGAGCTTTTCGGCCATGGTATACGACATAGGACCCGAACACGACATCGACTTGTCAAATTTCTCCATAGCAAAATATTGGGCTATTAGCCAGCGATCGCGATTATGCTCAGGAGCATAAGGCACCACCTTGATCTGCTCGGTCATCATCATCACGAGGATAAGAAAGAGAGCCAGCGCGGTGCCTATCAGCGAGACAGTGCCCAGCATAGGCTGCTGACGCCATGAGCTCCATACGTGTTTTAAATATTTCATAAGGCACGGTGTGTTGAGGGTGAATGGTTTATCCTACCTGACGTCCGTCGAAGAAGCGGATGATACGGTCGGTCTGCTGGGCCTGAGCCTCATTGTGGGTCACCATGACGATGGTGCGGCCATCCTCCTTGTTGAGTTGGTGGAGGAGCTCCATCACCTCGGCACCCATCTTAGAGTCGAGGTTGCCGGTGGGTTCATCGGCGAGGATTATCTCAGGGTTGCCTACGATGGCTCGGGCGATGGCCACGCGCTGACACTGACCGCCCGAGAGTTGAGCAGGCATGTGGCGCATACGATGGCCGAGGCCCACGCGCTCCAGCACCTCCTTCACGCGGCGACGACGCTCGGCGTCGCCCACACCGTTGCGGTAGATGAGGGGAAGCTCCACGTTGTCGGTGACGTTGAGCGAGGGAATTAGGTGGAAGCTCTGGAACACGAAGCCCAGGTTGGAGTTGCGAAATGCCGACAGGCGAGCATCGCTCATGCGAGCGGTGTCGGTGTTGTTGATGGTCACCTTGCCGCTGGTGGGGAGGTCGAGCAGACCTATGATGTTGAGGAGCGTAGACTTGCCACAGCCCGAGGGGCCCATGATGCTGACAAATTCGCCTTTATCTATCTGCAGGTTGACGTCTTCGAGAGCCTGTGTCTCGATCTCGTTGGTGCGGTAAACCTTGTTTACGCCTTCTAAGTTGATGATCATATTGAGGGTAAGGGGATTGGGGGTTATTTTTCTTTTCTTTTCGAGGATTTTCGAGGGGTGATCGAGAGATTATCGATGATTTATCGATGGGTTATCAATGGGTTATCGATGGGTTATCGAGGATTTATCGAGGGGATTAGCGAGGGGGGTTATTTGAGTTTTAGCTTGTTGGAGGTTTTGTATTCGCTCATGTCGGTGGTGACCACCTTGTCGCCCGGCTTGAGGCCCTCTACCACCTCTACATAGTCGTAGTTGCTGTCGCCGAGGCGCACGCTGTGCTTCACGAGCTGGCCGTCTTCCTCCACAAAAAGCTCATACACGCCAGGCCCTTTGAAATAAGGCCCCACGGGTAGACGCATGGCGTCGTCGTGGATGTCGCTCATCACGTAGACGTCGGTCTTGAGGCCCGAGCGGAGGCGTGGATGGTCATCCTGGTCCATCTGGACGATGAAGTTGATCACGCCATTCTTGGAGAGGGGGGTGACGTTGGTCACCTGTCCTTGGAGCTTCTCGCGCCCGATGCGTACCACCACGTGGCTACCGGGCTTCACACGGTCGCTGTAGCCATCCGCAATCTCGCCCTCGATTTTGAAGTGGCTCAGGTCGCTGATTACGGCCACACGCTCGCCTTGGCCCACTTGCTGACCTATCTGATTGTTGATATACGTGAGAATGGCCGAGCGCGGGGAGCAGATGCGGGCTTGGTCGAGGGTGCGCTGCTTTTCATAGAGGTTCTTCTCCAGGATGTTGAGCTCCAGCTCGGCCATGCGCATACGACCGGCGCGGGTCTTGGTCTCGTTGTCGAGCTGCTGGCGGAGCTGTTCCAGCTCCAATCGGCCAGTGTTGTAGGCGAGCTCGGCCTGACGCACTTGGTCGCCTGTGCCAGAGCCGAGGCTATCAAGGCGACGCTCGTTCTCCACCTCCACAGCCAAGCGGCTGACGGCCATCTCCTTCACCTTGATTTGCATCTCAAGATTGGAGATAGCGGTGTGGTCGTCGAGGCGCTGATTTTCTACCTCTACTTGCTTCATGGTGCGCTGGTCGGCCTGATTGTTGACATCGGTCTCGGCCGACATAAGGTCGAGGCGCAGCAGGGGCGTGCCTTCATGCACGCTGTCGCCGGCGCGACAGTAGACCTCCACGATACGGGTGGAGATAGGCGAGTTGATGATTTCTTCAAAGGCGGGCACCACCTTGCCAGTGGCGTTGACCGAAGTCTCGATAGTGCCACGGTCGACGGTGGCGATGTTGATGTCTGCGCGGTTGACACCCTTGCCGAGCATAGAGAGGAGGATAGCTATCACTGCTATTACTCCTATCACTACGCATCCAAGCTTGACGAGGCGTCGCTGTTGGGCCTTGCGGCGTTCTTCTTTTGGGATTTCGCGGTCCACGGTTGATGGGTTTTATGAGATTAGGTTATTATCGTGATGATTTCTTTGCCTTAATATTTACAATTATCGTGCCAAAGGGGTAAAGGAGTAAAGGATAGGGGATTATGGAAAATAAAGGGTGTCCGAAAGCGGACGCTTTGCCGCTTTCGGACACCAAAATCGTACATTCCCGAGGGATTGTCGTCGATGAGAAGCCTCAATTAGGATAAAGAGCCTCCCACCACGAGGGGTCCTCATCGGCAGCGCCCACCATAGCCGTCTCCTTGCCAAGCAGTCGGATAGCCGTAAACATCTGAAGGCTCTCGGTGTAAGGCACGTTGGCTTATTTCGTTAAAATTTGGCACATTTCGGAACAACTCCCCTCAGACCAAACTAAACTTCGCGATTGGTCGTTATCTTTGCAAAGTTTTCAACCCTAACTCACGTCTCAGACTACCAGAAATAAATATGCAACCTCACCGTCTATTTTACTCGCTGCTCTTGACAGTAGCTCTCGTTTCCACTGCCATTATTCAGGTAAAAGCGCAGGAAATATGGTCGCTCGACAGCTGTCGCTCTGTGGCATTGGCCAACAATAAGCAGATGCGTATCCGCAATGAGAGCATACGCATGGCCGACTATCAGAAGCGCGAGGCCTTTGCCGCCTACCTACCCTCGATCGACTTTGCTGGAGGCTATCTCTACAATCAGAAGAAAATCTCTATCTTCGACAGCGACCAGCTACTCCCCACAAAGACTTTTGACCTCGAGACCCAAAGCTATCAATTTAATCTCGCAAAAAATCCAGAGACGGGGTTACCTATCAAGACCGCCGACGGGCAGTATGTCCCCGAGACGGTGGCCCTTATCCCTAAGGAGTCGATGACCTATGATATCCACAACGTATTTTTTGGAGCCATCACGCTGACCCAGCCCATCTACATGGGGGGCAAGATAGTGGCTATGAATCATATCACCCACTATGCCGAGGAGGCAGCCAAGGCTCTACGCAACAACGAGGCTGAGAATGTCATCTATGCCGTCGACGCCGCTTACTGGCAGGTGGTGTCGGTGAAGGCTAAGTATAAGCTGGCTGTCAGCTACGTAGCCCTGCTCGACACCCTGCGCCAAAACGTAGAGGCTATGGTGCGTCAGGGAGTGGCCACGCGTAGCGACCTGCTAAGCGTAGAGGTGAAACTCAACTCGGCAGAGGTAGACCTTCTCAAGGTGGAAAACGGGCTTGTGCTCTCGCGCATGGCGTTGGCCCAGGTGTGTGGCCTGCCTGTCGATAGCCAGATGACCCTCGCCGATGAAGACGTGGAGCTCTCCGCCACCACACTCAACACCCCCATCGCCACACAATACGACATGGCCGACGTCTACGCCCGCCGTCAAGACCTCAGGGCTCTGGAATACAACGTGAAGGTGAAACACGAGGAGAGCAACGTGGCTCGCTCGTCAATGCTCCCCAACGTGGCCTTGGTGGGCGCTTGGTCGTTCTCCAACCCCAACATGTTTGACGGCTTCAAGAAACGTTTTGAAGGCGCATTCTCCGTGGGCGCCATGGTCACGATCCCTATATGGCATTGGGGAGGCAACTACAACAAGTATCGCGCCGCCAAGAGCCAAATCACCATCGCCCAGCTGGAGCTGGAGGATGCACGCACGCTCATCGACCTGCAGGTGAGTCAAAGCGCATTCCGCGCCACAGAGGCCTTGAAGACTTATATCAAGGCGGTGTCAAACATTGCCAGCGCCGACGAGAACCTGCGCTCAGCCACCCTCGGTTTTCGCGAGGGCGTGATGACCACCGACAATGTCATGGAGGCTCAGACCGCCTGGCTCAAGGCCTACTCGGAGAAGATCGACGCAGCCATCGACGTCCACCTCTGCGACGTATACCTCTCCAAAGTCCTTGGCCAGCTCACCCCTGCCCTCTCGGAATAAGCCAAAAAGCAATCCCCCAAAATAGCGATTACACGATTAAGCGATTACCCCTTAAAAAAAAACACCCTCAACATCATATGGCAACTCAAGATCAAAATCAGTCACGCGAAGCGCGCACTCTCATGGTAGCTCTCCTGATGGTGGTAATAGTCACCATAGGCTTGGCCATCATAGGTTTCTGTTTCCTTAAGGCTCCCGACCAGATAGTAGAAGGGCAAGCCGAAGCCACCTCGATACGCATCTCAGGCAAGCTCCCGGGGCGTATCAAGGACTTCTACGTAAAGGAAGGCGACATGGTGAAGGCTGGCGACACGCTGGTGCATATCCACTCGTCGCTCGTGGAGGCCCGCCTCTATCAAGCCGAGGCGATGGAAAACGCTGCTTCGGCCCAAAACAAAAAGGTAGACAACGGCACGCGTATACAGATAATCCAAGCTGCCGAGGAGATGGTGGCTCAAGCGCAAGCAGCCGTCACCATCACACGCAAGACGTATGAGCGAATGGAGGCTCTCTATCGTGAAAATGTAGTGTCGGAGCAGAAACGCGACGAAGCCAAGGCTGCCTACGATGCTGCCGTGGCCTCCGAGGGAGCCGCCAAGAGCCAGCTGGCACTGGCCCGCGCCGGTGCCCAAAGCGAAGACCGCCAGAGCTCGGCAGCAATGGTGGATGTGGCCAAGGGAGGCGTGCAGGAAGTGCAGTCGGTGCTTGAAGACCAGTATCTCGTGGCGCCCTGCGACGGCCAAATCGACGTGGTGTATCCCGAACTGAGCGAACTCGTGTCGCTTGGCACCCCTATCATGAGCCTGCTGAAGATTGATGATAAATGGGTGACGTTTAACGTGCGCGAAGAGCTACTCAACGACATGCAACTCGGCCAAAAGATCAAGGTGATGATACCCGCCCTCGACAAGAAGGAGATAGAGGCCGAAATCTACTACGTGCGCGACCTCGGCTCCTACGCCACCTGGAGCGCCACCAAAGCCACTGGCGACTGGGACAGCCGCACCTTTGAGGTGAAGGCACGCCCCACAGAGGCCCTCCCAGCCCTACGTCCTGGAATGACAGTAATATATCGCCCATGAAACTCGACCTCCTCCTACGCTCGCTGGCCCGCGGCTGTCGGACACTCGTCAGCCGCAAGCTCTACATCGCCTCGATGGTGGTGGTGCCAATAGGCTTTACCCTCTTCTTTATTAATCTGATGGAGATAGGGTTGCCTATCCCTGTGCCAGTGGCAGTGGTCGACATGGACCAGACGCAACTATCGCGCCGAGTGGTGAGGAATCTGGGGAGCAGCGAGCTCATCGATGTTAGCGAGAAGCTTACCACATATCATCAAGCCTTGCAAAGGGTGCGTGAGGGCAAGATCTATGGCTTTTTCTTCATCCCTGAGAATTTTCAGAAGGACGCCATCAATGGCAAGGGCACCACGCTCACCCTCTACTCCAACCTCTCCTACTACGTGCCTGGCACTCTCTCCTTTAAGGGGTTCAAGACCATAGCCGTCACCACCTCGGGAGGTGTCGTGGTCACGACACTCTCCTCGGCTGGCGTAAGCGATGCCACAGCTGCCTCCCTACTCCAGCCCGTAATCATCACCAACCACCCTACGAGCAACCCGTGGATCAACTACAACTATTATCTCTCTCCATCGTTTATTCCGGCCCTCTTGGCGCTAATGGTGATGCTCGTGACCAGCTATTCGATATGCGACGAGATCAAGCATGGCACGTCGGTAGAATGGCTTGAAAATTCGGGAGGCTCCATTGGTATAGCGTTGGTGGGCAAACTCCTGCCTCAGACTATCGTATCGGTATCGGTGGGGCTATTGATGCTGGCCATCATGTTTGGCTTCAACCACTTCCCCCTCCACAACCACGTGTGGCACATGATTTGGGCCATGGTATTGCTGGTGGTGGGATGTCAGTCGCTGGCGGTGATTGTGGTGTGTGCAGTGCCCAACCTTCGACTTTCGCTAAGCGTACTGGCTCTTACGGGCATCCTCTCTTTCTCCGTGGCGGGCTTTTCGTTCCCGGTACAGAGTATGTATGGTGCGATGGGTATCTTCAGCTATATCCTGCCCATCCGCTACTTCTTCCTTATCTACGTCGATCAGGCTCTTAACGGCATCCCCATCTACTTCTCACGCTGGTACTACGTGGCTCTGCTCGTCTTCCCCCTGCTTGCCATCATCGGCGTGCGCCGTCTGAAGAAGCATTGTCTAAACCCTGTCTATGTGCCCTAAAGGAGACACACACAAACACTTGTAGCTACTATGAAACAATGGTTCCTAACACTATTCAGAGTATGGCGGCGCGAGTTTAGGCTCGTGTTTAGCGATGGCGGCGTGATGCTCTTTTTCTTCGCCTTGCCGCTGATGTATCCTGTTGTCTATACGTTGATTTACAATCCAGAGGTGGTGCGCAATATCGAGATAGCCGTCGTTGACCATTGCCGCACGGCAGAGAGCCGCGACTTGACACGCAAGTTCAACGCCACGAGCGCCATGCAGGTCTACGGTTATGCCCCCGATCTGGCAGCGGCCCGCAGGATGATGAACCAACACGATGTCTACGCCATACTGGAGATACCCCGCGACTATGCTCAGAAGCTTGGCCAAGGAGAGCAGGCACGCGTACAGGTCTACTGCGATATGTCGCTCTTGCTGCGCTATCGCACCATCCTAAGCGCCCTCACCAATCTACAGATGGCTCTTGGCGAGGAAATACGTATGGACAAGATTGACATGGCAGGGATGGTGGGCGAGACAGCTATGGGCTCATCCAATGGCATCTCATCCGAAGCCATCATGCTGGGCGACCCCACTCAAGGCTTCGCCAGCTTCTGTATGCCGGGCATCTTGGTGCTCATCCTTCAGCAGAGCCTTATCCTGGGGGTGACGATGCTGGCTGCCGGAGCCTCTCAGCGTCGGCGCAAGAATCATGGCATCGACCCGCTTACCATACCGGCGCCTCCAGCATGCAGCATGCTGGGCAAGATGCTCTGCTACGTAGTGCTCTATCTCCCAATGTGTCTTTATACGCTCCACATTGTCCCCATGATGTTTTCCCTCCCCCATGTGGGCAATATCTGGCAAGAATTAATCTTCATTCAGCCGATGATTATCGGGAGCGCCTTCTTGGGATTGTGTCTGAGCGTGTTTGTCACGGAGCGCGAATCCTCATTTCTTATCATCGTATTCACGTCGGTGGCCTTCCTCTTCCTCTCGGGCTTGACATGGCCACGCTTTGCCATGAACGGATTTTGGACCCTCATCGGCGACCTTATCCCCGGCATCTGGGGCATTGAGGGCTTCATAGGCATGAGCTCCAATGGGGGGTCCATCTGGGATGTGCGCCACGCCTACGGCATGATGTGGGGGCTGGTGGGCCTCTACTTCCTTGTGGGTCTGGGATTGACCTATTATCGAGAGCTCCCAGGGCGTCGCTTCGCCAAAGAGAAAGCCCGCACCAACCCCTAATCCTCCTTCTTCAGCATTTTAGCTTTTACCCTTTCCCCCCCCTCTCCCCAAAATCGACCAGCCCCCGCCGAGCTTTGTGGCTCGGCGGGGGCTGACGTATGGACACAAAAAAAGGGTAAGCTGGCTACATCGCGCCGCTACAACCTGGTACCGCTGCTTCGGTCAAGATCTGACGGAGTTCCCAAGGAGCTGGCCGTATAGGACTTACCCGAGTGCAAAGTTACGCAGGATTTTTGAGATAGCCAAGGGGTAAGGATGATTTTTTGCAATTTTGCATTTTTTGTTTGGAATTTTCACTTTTTATTACTTAGTTTGCAGTCTAATAACGATAATAGAGAATATTTATGAGAGAACAGGGCACAGAGGCCCCCAACTTATTAGTGCGCATCTATCGCTTCTACCGCGATGGCTTTCGGTCTATGACCGTAGGGCGCTATCTATGGGCCCTCATCTTGGTGAAGCTCTTCATCCTCTTCTTCGTGTTCAAGCTCATCTTTTTCCCCGACATACTGAAGCGCGACTACTCTACCGACGAGGAGCGCGCCGATGCCGTGCGCAAATCCCTAATATCAAAATAATAATTAAAACCCTTAAGCAATCATGAATGATTTAATGAGCGTTGTCGACTGGTCGCGTTGGCAGTTTGCCCTGACGGCGATGTATCATTGGCTCTTCGTGCCGCTGACGCTGGGCATCTCAGTGATCGTAGGCGTGATGGAGACCATCTACTATCGCACGCGCAGTCCTCGATGGCTAGCCATCACAAAGTTCTGGATGCTGCTCTTCGGCGTCAACTTTGCCATCGGCGTAGCTACAGGTATTATCCTGGAGTTTGAGTTTGGCACCAACTGGTCCAACTACAGTTGGTTTGTAGGCGACATCTTTGGCGCGCCGTTGGCCATCGAAGGCCTATTGGCGTTCTTCATGGAGTCGACCTTCATCGCTGTTATGTTCTTCGGTTGGAAGAAAGTATCGCCAGCCTTCCACCTGGCAGCCACCTGGCTGACGGCCATCGGCGCCTCCATCTCGGCTCTGTGGATTCTGATAGCCAATGCCTGGATGCAGTATCCTGTGGGCATGGAGTTTGATCCGGCGCAGATGCGCAACGTGATGGACAACTTCTGGGAAGTGGTCTTCTCGTCGGTAGCCATCCACAAGTTTCTCCACGCTGTGCTCTCGGGCTGGACGCTGGCCGGTGTGTTTGTCATCGGTGTCAGCTGCTGGTTCCTGCTCCGCGGCCGCAACAAGGCCATGGCCATCTCTTCTATCAAGGTAGGAGCCTGGGTGGGCTTTGCAGGCATCATCTTCACCCTCTGGACGGGCGATGGTAGCGCTGTCGACGTAGCCAAGGTGCAGCCCATGAAGCTGGCTGCCATGGAAGGCCTCTACGAGGGCCATTGCGGGCAGAGCATCGTCGGTGTGGGCGTGCTCAACCCCTCCAAGACCATCAACAACGACGAGGACGAATTCTGGTTTCACATCAGTATTCCTTACGGCCTGTCGATTCTCGCCACCCACTCGGTGGATGGCTTCGTGCCCGGCATCAAGGACCTCATCAATGGCGTGGAGCTCACCAAGGAGGGCGACACCATCCACGTAGACTCCTACGCCGACCGCATAGCCATCGGCAAGAAAGCCCATGAGGCACTACGCGCCTACGACCTCGCCTCCACACAGGGCAACACCGAGGCTATGAACGCCGCAGCAGCAGAGCTCAAGGCCAACTACAAATACTTTGGCTACGGCTATCTTGAAAGCCCCGACGAGGCTGTGCCCCCGATTGCCACTACGTTCTACGCCTTCCATATCATGGTGCTTGGCGGTGGCTATCTGCTGCTCTTCTTTGTATGCATCCTCTTCTTCGTGTATCGCAAACAAGTGTTGCTCGACCATCGTTGGATACAATGGGTGGCCATCATCACCGTGCCGCTCGTATGGGTAATCAGCGAGGCCGGATGGGTAACCGCCGAAGTGGGACGCCAACCTTGGATTATCGAAGGCATCATGCCTACACGCGCTGCCATCTCCGATATCTCAACGGCCACGGTTCAGATCACCTTCTGGATGTTTGCCTTGGTATTTACGGCCCTTCTGGCAGCCGAGATATGCATCATGCTACGCGAGATCTCCAAAGGCTCCAAAGCCAATTATGAACCCTCTAATCGTTAACGCCTTATGGAATTAGCATATCTCCAAAATTATTGGTGGCTTCTGATCTCAGTATTGGGAGCACTGCTGGTCTTCTTGCTCTTTGTACAGGGTGGACAGTCGATGTTGCTACAGCGCCTCAACCCTACGGAGCGTGTGATGATGATCAACTCCTTGGGGCGTAAGTGGGAGCTGACGTTTACCACACTGGTGGTATTCGGCGGCGCATTCTTCGCCTCCTTCCCGCTGTTCTACTCCACGAGCTTTGGCGGCGCCTACTGGCTGTGGATGCTCATCCTCTTCAGCTTTATTATTCAGGCCGTCAGCTACGAATTTCGCCACAAGCCGGGCAATCTCTACGGAGCCCGCACCTACGATGTGTTCCTGTTTATCAACGGCTGTGTAGGCTGCTTCCTGCTGGGTGTGGCTGTGTCGATGTTTTTCTTCGGCGCCGAGTTTACGGTGACTAAGGGCAACCTTCTCGATGCTCAAGCACCCGTCATCTCCTCTTGGGCCTCCACCCACGGCTTTGAGGCTATTTTCTACTGGAAGAACTGGTTCCTGGGCCTTGCTGTCCTCTTCCTGGCTCGCACTCAGGCCGCTATGTATTTCATCGACAATCTTGCCGACGATCCTCAGTTGACGTCCAAGAATCGCCGTCAGGTGCTGGTCAACGGTGTGATTTTCGTGGTGTTCTTCCTGACGTTCCTCGTGTTGCTGCTCACTACCCGTGGCCAGCAGAACACCTCGATGGAAGGCATCCCCACGCTGCTCAATTCCTACGAATGGGTCGACTATAAGTATTTCCACAACTTCATCGACATGTGGTGGGTGCTGGTCATCTTCCTCATCGGTGTGGTGATGGTGCTTTACGCCGTGGTGCGTGCAGCCTTCGACAAGAAGTTTATCCGCGGTATATGGTTCTCGGGCATAGGCACAATCCTCGTGGTGTTGAGCCTCTTCTGGATTGCTGGCTTCAACGGCACGCCCTACTATCCTTCGCTGCTCGACACCTCGTCGTCGCTGAGCATCTACAACAGTTCGTCGAGCCACTTCACCCTTACCGTCATGAGTTGGGTATCGCTCATCGTGCCGTTCGTCGTGGGCTACATCGCCTACGTTTGGTATTCGATGGACCGCACGCCCATCACTCCTGCCGAGATGGAGTCAAGCGAAAACAAATATTAATATCGCCCTCCGTAACAAGGGTACGTGTCAAAATGCACTATCCCAGAGAATCCCGTAGGGGTATATGTCAAAATGCACTATCCCAGAGAATCCTTTAGGGATTCTTCCAAATAGCTATAAGAAGCTCATCCCCTACCCTACAAAAAACAGGCGCCTAAGGCGCCTGTTTTTTGTAGGGTATAATGTCAATACCGACAAACTATTTGGAAGAACCCCGACGGGGTTGCTACAAATAACGCAATTTTGACACACCTTAATGAAGCATACTGCCAACTATCAATAGAATTAGCGACACGAGGAGGATAGCGAGGTCGACGAGTTTGGCTCCCACGTTGCGTTCATGCAGGGCAATCACTCCGTAGAAGAAGGAGACGAGCACACTGCCTCGGCGTATCATCGACACGATGGAGACCATCGACCCATCCTGGGCAAGAGAATAGAAGTAGGCTATGTCGGCTGTAGTGAGGAAGAACGATATGCAAGGGATGGCCCATGTCCAGTGGAAAGGACCGCCTCGACCATCCACGCGGCGGAGCAGTATCATTACTATTACCGACATGATAATCCACTGGTAGAGCGAATACCATGCCTGCACCTCCAGTGGCTCATAATAACGCAGGAGCCACTTATCGTAGAGAGCGCTACAGGCTCCAAGCATCATAGCTCCTATCGACATCCAGAGCCAACGCGAGCGGCGCATCGTGAAGCCTTCCTTAGCACCTATGCGAGAGATGAAATAGAGCGATGCAAACCCCAGCAAAATACCTATCCACTGCAGCCAGTTGAGCCGCTCGCCGAATAGGCAGAGGGCGCCCACAAGCACAAGCACGGGGCGTGTGGCGTTGATAGGTCCTTGTATGGTGAGCGGGAGGTGCTTGATGGCGAAGTAGCCCAGCACCCACGACGACAAGACGATTACTGCCTTCCCCAGTATCTCCAGATGACCAGCCACAGTGCCTCCCAGCCCCCAATAGCCGTGGCCAAGCCCCGAGAGGATTACCGGCGACAGGAAAAGCGTGCCAAACAGGGTGTTGAGCCACAACACTATCAGCACATTATTTCCTCTCACCGAGATTTTCTTGAAGATATCATAGACGCCCAAGCACACGCTCGACGCCACAGCAAGCCATATCCACATACTTTCCAATTAATTTGGAATACAAAGATAGGCAATTTTTATTATCTCCTATACGCTCCCCAACATTAACTGACATAATGAGGGGCTATGCCAGCGTTGACATAGCCCCAATATTGGATCCTTATAAGATTTAGTTTATGGTGAATGATTTGGAGAATACGTTGCTAACATAAGTGCCATTAGTCCCATAGACGCTTACTGTGTAGGTGCCAGTGCTTGGGAAAACAATATAAGTCCATACATTAGGCTCTGCCACAAACGACGCATCATCGGGATAAGGAAGAGAAGTAATATAAGCTCCTCCGTCGACCGACCATGTATATGTGGCATTCGGCATGTCTGTAACCACTCGGAAATGTGAGCTGAGATTGTCCATCCCCATTCCTACATTGGTTATGTCAGTGATGGTGGGAATACAATTTACATCCACACTAACTGAAGCCAGCGGGTATTGTAGGCCCGCAGCCGTAGTAAGAGTGGCACTGACAGTGGCAGCTGAATAGAAGCGAGCTGTCATAGTTGAGCTGTTGGCCCCCGATTGAATGGATGCGCCCGAAGTTACCGTCCATGAGACCGAACCTCCTGTAGGGAGATTAGTAATAGTATAAGTTCCAGTTGGATAGTATCCACTGCTGCTGGGGCTGAGAGAGGAAGGTCCGCTAATCTTTGTGGCAATACGGTAATATTCCAAATCGGAAGAATCATAGGGACACTGATTTATCCTATGATAGTATAGGCCATAAGGGCCCCACTTGGACTTTACATAATAAGGTGCAGTGGTCATCACAGCTGAATGTCCTCCTGTGGGATAATACACATGGGTGGCCGAGTAAGATGCGCAACTCTCAAAACTGCCGTCGGTCATGAAAGGGGTTGGATTATTAAGCCAAACCTTTTCCCCTCCATGATTAACCCACCATGCAAAGGCATGGCAGTTGTAGGTACGAGTCGGATCGGCTACACGGGTGGCATAAGGATAGTTTTGCGCATAGTACGAATTATAAGTAGCTATTTCGCTCGCACTAAAGTCTTCTTCACCCCATTTAAAAACATTAAGAGTTCCTGTAATGGGATTGTTCTGTGGGGTATATATCGTGACAGAAAGTTGATTGCTATTCTGCCCCACACTATCCAGAGCTAAAATGACTAAAAGTCCAAAGATTAAAAAGCCTTTTTCTGTTCTCATGAATTAGACATTTGCAAAATTGTATATGAGGATACGAACTCCTTAATGGTGATCCAAGATTCAATTCCGCTGCCATTTGAAGAACTTGGTTCCCCTTCTAATGAATAGACTATAAAATCACCCCACAGCATATTTTCTTGCAAAACACATAAATAGGTAATGGCTATATAATCGTATTCGTCAGAATAGAGTACATGAATATATTTCACCCTGCTATTATCCAAGAAATTGGTCAATTCTTTAAGCTTTGGATTCAACCAAGAAGAAATTTCATGACCGTTGACAGTAGTTTCCTCCATCTGAACTTCCTCTAAGTTGTCCATAGTGTTAGAAAGGATCTTCTTATGCTCTTTCTGAAAGGCTTCCTCCACAACGTATCCTTTTATGACGCGACCATCGTTGGAAAAATACGTGGTGCCTTGGAAAGTCTTTCCGTTAAGCACAGGCGTGGTAGAGTACTCCACAGCAAGACAACGCTTTGAGTTCAACTCAAAGGAGTAGAAGTCAAACTCTATGACCCACCACAAACTGCTGAGCATACAACTCTCTCTTATTTCTTCCTCGTTCTCTCCGCAAAATTTAAACTTGTTTAATCCGCCAAGATTTTCACACACCCAGGAAGGATAGTCCTGCGAGAGGGTCCATTCCGAGGATGCTTCGCCAATGTATTCGATGCCGTCTTCCTCTGTGTATTCGGGGGTGTCATCGCTGGAGCAGCTCGTAAATGCCATGCTGGCTACCAAAAGAGTCGAAAAGATATAGATTGTCGGTTTCATAACTAAGTTTTTAAATGTTTAAGATGTAATGGGTTATAGGAATTTACTCTGTGGATATGAACAGGTCCTCGATCAGCGGAGTATTCTGTAGAAAGGTAAGGAAGGGAAAATCAGACTCTTCTGCTTTCATCCCTTTTAAGCGCAAGTCAAGGGTGTAACACAGGTAGCCAGAGACGCAGAACGGCATCCAGCTGATATCCTGTGGGTGGAGGTACTTCTCGTGCCATATCCGGCCTGCCATCTCCTTTAGAGATTTTAGGTCCGACATGGAAAGAGAGGCTTGAGTGTCGGAGGTCGAAAGAACAAGCTCGAAGATAGCCAAGCTAAGGGTGGCATTCCCCCTCTCTATAAGGGAGAGCTTTTCTAGGCCTTGGAGCACTTCAAGTTTGTCATTCAGATAGGAGAGGTAGGCCTCTGCGGCATCTTTACGGGCAGTCAGGGCCTTGAAGCCGTTGCACTGCTTCATGACGATGGAAGTTCCTCGGCTGAAGTCGTCGTAAGCCAAGGCGTCGAAGAGCAGAGGATAGGACATGCACACTTGTAGAAGGTCGGGGGTGGAAAGGCCTTCCAGCACCTCTTGAGGGATTTGGTAAGAAGCGACCATCTCCGCGTGAGTCTCCAAGGAGTCGTGGATTACCTCAGGGTATTCCCACGCCAATGTTTTCTGGGCTGCTCGCGATTGTAGCTCACCCGCTTTCTCAGGCGACTCGAAGGAAGAGGAACACCCTGCCAAAACCAGTGGGATGGTAATGGAGAGTACTGTCTTTTTCATGTGTTATGAAAATTTTTAATAAAGATGAATTATAAGATTGCTGGTAGGAAATTCACTACAAAAAAAACACATTTTCTAAAGTGCTGCAAATATAATATTTTTTTGAATAAAAATTGCATCTTCACTTTTATTTTTTTGAAAAACTCAAAAGCAAAGTTATTTGGGACTTAAAAGCGTCTAAAGAATGTAGAGAGATAAATAGAGAAGGTTTGGAGGATTTTTGTAATTTTGTCAGCAAAACTCTAAAACTACCAACAAAATGGAACGTCAAAAACGCTATTTCCTTTCCGAAGATGAGATACCACGCCAGTGGTATAACATTCAGGCCGACATGGTCAACAAGCCAATGCCGCCTATCCACCCCGCCACGCGCCAACCGCTAAAGCCCGAGGACCTCTACCCCATCTTTGCCAAAGAGCTTTGTCACCAGGAACTTGACCAAGAGCACGCTTGGATCGACATCCCAGAGCCAGTGCGCGAGATGTACAAGTATTACCGCTCAACGCCATTGGTGCGTGCCTACGGACTGGAGGAAGCTCTTGGCACTCCGGCCCATATCTATTTCAAGAACGAGAGCGTGAGCCCTGTGGGAAGCCATAAGCTCAACTCGGCCCTTGCCCAGGCCTTCTACTGCAAGCAGGAGGGCGTCACCAACGTCACTACCGAGACGGGGGCTGGCCAGTGGGGCGCTGCTCTGAGCTATGCGGCCAAGGTGTTTGGCATCGAGTCGGCTGTCTATCAGGTGAAGATTAGCTACGAGCAGAAGCCCTATCGTCGCTCTATCATGCAGACCTTTGGGGCGCAGGTGACCCCCTCCCCCTCGATGTCGACCCGCGCCGGCAAGGATATCCTCACGAAGTATCCCAACCATCAGGGGTCGCTCGGCACCGCCATCAGTGAGGCCATCGAGCTGGCAATGAACACCCCAGGCTGCAAGTATACCTTGGGGTCGGTGCTAAGCCACGTCACTCTCCATCAGACCATTATCGGGCTCGAGGCCGAGAAGCAGATGGCCATGGCCGGAGAGTATCCCGACATAGTGATAGCTTGCTTTGGTGGCGGCTCCAACTTTGGAGGCATCGCCTTCCCCTTCATGCGCCTCAACATTCTTGAAGGCAAGACCACAGAATTTATCGCCGCCGAGCCTGCCTCATGCCCCAAACTGACACGCGGACGATTCCAATACGATTTTGGCGACGAGGCGGGCTATACCCCACTGCTGCCAATGTATACCCTTGGCCACAACTTCCGTCCGGCCAACATCCACGCAGGAGGCCTGCGCTATCACGGCGCTGGAGTCATCGTCAGCCAGCTTATCAAGGACGGCATGATGAGAGGAGTGGATATTCCTCAGCTGGAGACCTTTGAGGCAGGAACGCTTTTTGCCCGCGTTGAAGGCATCATACCTGCGCCAGAGAGTTGCCATGCCATCGCGGTCACCATCCGCGAGGCCCTGAAGTGTAAAGAGACTGGCGAGAAGAAGACCATCCTCTTCAACCTCTCAGGCCATGGCCTCATCGACATGACGGCCTACGACCAATACCTCGCGGGCAACCTCATCAACTACGAGGTGACCGATGCCGACGTGGAGCGCAACCTCGCCGATGTCGACAACCTCCAGTGATCCCTTCCCCTCCCCCCACCTCCTTCCCTAGTGGCGAGCATAAGGTCTTTTACCATTCGGCTTCCCTACTTTCTTCTAATTAGCGCTATTTCATACCCCTGTGTAGTCCCAAATGCACCTGCACAGGGGTATGTAAACTCAAAATTGCATTACATTCCGAAAGTATTCACAAAGAGAATACAACTAGACAAACATTCTCCCTCTTAGAAACTCACCTAAAATATACTAATAGTTATTAAATTTACTTAACCATTTTTTTTATCTACTCACCATTACTAAATTTGCGTAAACTAAATAAATTTTTTCAACATGAAAATAATCTTTATAGGTTGTAGTGTCTTGGCTCTTGCCACAGGGATATATGCCCTCAACAACATTGGGACAGAAACTACACATGAAGCGATTGAAACCCTTACCGCATGTGAAAGCATAGGGTGGTGGGATAACAATGGAAATTGTGTCCATGACGACAGTTATAACTATTTCTGCAAAGAGGACACATGGTATGAACTCACAGATTGCCTGATGAAATGAGAAGTATCTCTTTTCAATCTCAAAGTTTTATCCTATTGCGAGAGTTTTTTCTATTCGCAATAGGATTTGTCCTATTTTCTTCATGTGATACTGGGAAAAGCAATCTTAATCCTATCGTAGATAGTGAAGTACCTGTTCTCCAAAGAAGCCAAAACTCGAAACATAAAACCATAAAAGTTCCTGGACATATTACCAACGCCCCCTTATCCTCTGATATCGTTGAGATAAATGGAAAGGAAAAGCTTCTGCTTCTTGACAACCAAAAAATATATATTTTTGATTGGGAAGCAGAGGCGCTCGAAGACAGCATAGATTTAAGCCGATGCGGATCTCTTCAAAATTATTCTGGCTTTAAATGGGTTAACGAGGATTCTATTTGGGTATATAATTATTCTACCCATATGTTGAGCCTTGTAGATAAGAATAGTAACATCAGAGAATATCGGGAAATCATACCTAAAGGCACAAAAAACGCACCAATAGATATTGAAGCGTTAGATTATGAGCGCATAGGATTCCATAACGGAAATCTATATTTCTCTGGAGGAGCTATCGGAAACATTAAAGATGCTGGAGAAGGAAAAAGATTCCCTTCGCTTGTAGTAAATGCTGACTCCGTAAAGCATTTCTTGCCATATAGCGATATCTATTACTCCAATTCATATAGTCTTTATATGAATGCGGTAAGCCATGATTTAGATGACGAGGGCAATTTTATCCAAAGTTTCCCCCCAGATCATTTTGTCTATATCTATAGTGCTGATTTAAAGGACATAGAGAAAATCTATATGGGTAGTAGGTACATTAAGAGCATTTCCCCTAACCCTTCCATGATGACATCTTTTGATAGGGGGAAGATGGAAGAGTACTATGCGTTAACTTCTTCTTATGGGAATATTATATATGACAAATATAGAGGGGTATATTATCGAGTTGCAGAAATGCCGATTGACAATTGGACAAGGGATGATATAATAAAACCTTTCTCTATTATAGCGATGGACAAAACCCATGAGATTATAGGAGAGACCGACATCATACCTAAAAATGAAAATCTGCTCCACCTCCTTTATATCTGCCGAGAGGGCCTGACGATTAGAAAAAGGCCAGAAGGAAATAAGTTGGATTTTATAATTTTAGATTTTGTAAATGAGTAAATATTTTTATCTGACGGGACTCCTGACTATAATATTTAGCGCTTGTTCATCTCCGACACAGGAAGGTTATAAGCTCATTGCAAAAAGCGATGAGTTTCCCAAGTGTATTGATATTATCTCTACTGAGATTGTGCCACAAGTGGATATAATACCTTTGGGGATGGTCTTAGATGGCGACACAGTAGTAGTGAGGAGCAATCACTGCGGCCGCATGTATTATCGTTTCAGATTAGAAGATTGGACAGTGATCGATTCCTTTGGAATAAAAGGCCAAGGACCTGCAGAAATGATCAACCCCTTTTTGATGGTGAAGTCTCATGATAATTATCTATTCTTGGATACTGGGCGCAAGAATCTATTAGAATGGATCGGAGATTCAATCATTGAGACCACCATCCCCCTTATTCCCACTCAATTTGAGCCTTGGCTGAGACATTTTCCATTTTATGCCACAAGCGTTAACGTAGGTGGCGAGACAAGACATGTGCAGATCAACTCTGTGGACCTCGCCACTCCCATGGACACGCTGCCTGTTGCAGCACCTTTATTTGCGGGCTCTACCCAGATCCTATTTAATGGCGCACTGGATAATCTCATCGGGATTGCGATGAGCAATCGCAACGAGTATCTTATTGGAGAAATAAAACAAGGGGGAATAGAATGGACGGTATATAGAGGGGAAAATGATTCATCCACTCCGAAGTTGTATTACTCAGCTATCACCATAGGAGATGATAAGTTGTTTCTTCTTTCTCAACGTAAGGTAGATATGAAATCTCGCACTGTGAAAGGAGAGTTACCAAAAGGATTTTCTGAAATTGAAGTTTATACTTTAGCAGGAAATCCAATAATGTGCATCGAATTGGACTTTCTTGCCACTGAATTACTTTTGGACAAGAAGCGAGATATGCTGTATACATATTCATTGAATGATGATACAGTGCACAGTTTCCAAGTCCCAAAGTTGTAAGTGTTCCATAATATAGTAGAACTGATAAATATCTTTACCAATCTAAATCCCATTTTTTACAGGGCTGCACTTCGCCATACAAAGTGCAGCCCTGAGTGTTTTTGGAGCTTGAGGAAATGGAGGGTTAGCGAATGCCGAAGCGAGAGAGGGGGAAGCGGACGAGGACAGGGTTGTTTTCCACCTCGTCGGTGTGCTGAAGCACGAAGTAGAGCCACTCGCTATTGTAGCCTACCCAGAACTGTTGCCAGTATTGCTCCGTGTCGTAAGGGAATCCAAACGTCCTGGTCTGCTGGCTCTCACGATCGTAGACGGCGAGATGGGGGCGGAAATCGCGGACAAAGGCAAACCACACGGTCTTCTCCGTCTCCTTGGCATACTCTATCATAGTGCAATAAGGCTTGTATTCGTCTTTCTGTATGAGCTGGAAGATTTCCCAGGGCTCTTTTTCAGCCACACTTTCAGGAAGTGTCTGCGCTCCGAAGTCGACAGTATAGGCTTCTTGTAGACCATCCTCGCGAGGAACCACACTGTAAATCGTATTAGTAAAAATCGGTGCGAAAAGCACCACACCTGTTGGCGACGCTTGGAGGTCGTTGCGCGTGGTGCCATCGCGCATTATGGGCTGTGGGAAGGTGAAAAGATAGTGGAGGCTATCGTTCATCACGCTCAAGTCGGGGGTCTCCACCATGTCGCCACGGAAGCAATTCTTGCAGAGCACATAAGGACCAGCATTTTCAAACGCCACCAAGGCAGCGGGCGAATATTGCTCTTCGGACCTGACAACCGGCTGGGAAGAAACAAAATCTCCCTTAAGTGTATATCGGAGATATTTATTGGCTCCAAAATCATAGACCACAATTTCTCCATCAATCAAAGCCAAGTCAAGAGGATTGGCATATTCTCCGGGGCCTTGTCCTTTACGGCCTATAGGAAAAAGGAATTGTCCATTGTCGCTATTAAACGCCAACACTTTATTTTGAGAAGAGATCACTATCATGGAATCTGAAAGTACCACACTCCCAAAGTAAGACACCAAGCTACTATCCGACGTCTCTAATTGGATTGTCTCTCCATCTTTCATGGGGATTATTTCAGCCTCATCAATATCTACTTTAATAAGCTCAGTTCCCTCGGGCTTGTTTTCAGTACAACTGAATAAAGCAAAAAAAGTGATTATGGACAAGAAAGATAAAATCTTATTCATATTACAAAAGTGTTTAATATTGAACATAAT
>JAJBVL010000111.1 GCA_020859845.1 Bacteroidales bacterium | reverse complement strand
ATTTGACTTTTTCCTAATGCCTCGGAAATCTGTCAATTTTTTTCAGTTCAAGTCAGTGTGGAATCAAGAGGCGATAGCGCGCAGCTTTGGCATCGACACCATCGTGGGGCGCGATGCTTGGCGCAAGGAGGAGCTGATGGGCGGACGCAACAAGGTGGGCGACCGCGCGCTGATGCGTCAGATAGTGGAGAAGATGAGCCAGGGCGAACTGTGGCCAGAGGGAGAGACGGCCTACGTGCAGATTATCACCTACTCAGGCCACAACCCCTTCAAGATACCCGACGAGCTCAACGAACTGCGTCTCCAAGGCGACTATCCTGCCCTGCTTGACGACTATATGAGTTGCGCCCACTACACCGACCAAGCGCTGGGTATCCTCGTCGACTATCTGCGTCTGCGCTCCGACTACGCCGAGACGCTGGTGGTGATCACCGGCGACCATGAAGGCCTCGCTGCTTATCGCCCGGAGTTGGCCAAGGAGTATCCGTGGGTCAATCCACGCCCTATGACGCCCTTCGTTGTGCTCAACGCTCCCGTGGTCGGGCAGTATGACGGGGTGATGGGCCAGGTGGATATCTACCCCACGCTGCTCCAGATGATGGGTCTCACCTCTTACACCTGGCAGGGGATAGGGCAGAGCGTTTTAGACCCCGACTACCAAGGCCCCGACACCGACCCCATGATGGCCACCCGCCAGCGCGCTAGCGACACCCTTATCCGCTTTGACCTTCTGAATGAGTTCTAACCCCCAATGTCATCTCAACGTCGGGCCGTGTAAGTTTCTCTCTGGCAGGTCATAACCATTTTCATAGAGATATTCTGGAGCAAAGCCTATCTAATTTTTTTGGCGAAAGATTTGCACGGGTGGGAAATAAGGCGTAACTTTGCAGTCGCTAAATTTTTCCGCACCGGGCTCGAGCAAGTAGGCGCCACAGGTTTAGGCCCTCGCCCGACGGAGTCAACTCGATAAAAACATCAAAAGTTTAAATGTACGCTATCGTAGAAATCCAAGGACAACAGTTCAAGGCTGAGCCTGACAAGTTCTTGTATGTTCATTATCTCGGCGATGAGGCCAAAGAAGGAGACAAGGTGGAGTTTGACCGCGTGCTCCTCGCCGAAGCCGACGGTGCTGTGAAGGTGGGTGTCCCCACTGTCGACGGTGCCAAAGTAGTTTGCGAGGTGCTTACCCCCCTCGTAAAAGGTGACAAGGTGATTGTCTTCAAGAAGAAACGCCGCAAAGGCTATCGCCGCAAGAATGGCCATCGCCAGTGCTTCACCAAGGTGTTAATTAAAGAAGTTGTAGCATAACCCCCTAACCCCCATCGATTCAACATGGCACATAAAAAAGGTGTAGGTAGTTCGAAGAACGGCCGCGAATCAGAAAGCAAACGACTCGGTGTGAAGATTTTTGGCGGGCAGTTTGCTAAGGCTGGCAGCATCATCAAGCGTCAGCGTGGCACAGTGCATCACCCAGGCCTCAACGTAGGCATCGGCAAGGACCATACGATCTATGCCCTGGTGGATGGCACAGTATACTTCAGCGAAGGCAAGAACGGACGTCGCTTTATCAACGTAGAGAAAGTGGCAGCCCCAACACAAGAGCCCGCCGAAGCATAACACAATCAACTCATCACTTCCGACGCTCGCCGTCAGCGAGAGTCGGAAAGGTTTCTCCCCCTTACTGATGCATCCAGGCTACATGATGGTCCTGGATGCATTTTTAGTTTGGTCTTCTTATTTCTTTTATATATCTTTGCCCTCATGCAAAATATACGCAACATCGCTATCATAGCCCACGTAGACCATGGCAAGACGACCCTCGTCGACAAAATGCTCATGGCCGGCAACCTCTTTCGCGACAACCAAGCCACTGGCGAACTGATTCTCGACAACAACGACTTGGAGCGCGAGCGCGGTATCACGATCTTATCTAAAAACGTCTCTATCACTTATAAAGGATATAAAATCAACATCATCGACACCCCCGGACACGCCGACTTTGGCGGCGAGGTGGAGCGTGTGCTCAATATGGCCGACGGCTGTCTGCTGCTGGTTGACGCCTTTGAGGGCCCTATGCCGCAGACACGCTTCGTGCTCCAGAAAGCCATCCAGATGGGCTTGAAGCCTGTGGTGGTGATCAACAAGGTCGACAAGCCCAATTGCCGCCCCGACGAGGTGCAGGAGATGGTGTTTGACCTGATGTACAATCTCGACGCCACTGAGGAGCAGCTCGACTTCCCAACCATCTATGGCTCGGCCAAACAGGGATGGATGAGCACCGACTGGCAACACCCCACCGACAATATACTCCCCGTGCTCGATGCCATCATAGAGCATATACCCGCGCCTACCACCCTTGAGGGTCCAGCTCAGATGCTCATCACGAGCCTCGACTTCTCGAGCTACGTGGGGCGTATAGCCATAGGCCGCGTACACCGTGGCACGCTGCGCGAAGGCTCCGACGTGGCCGTCTGCAAGAAGGATGGCTCGGTGGTGAAGCAGCGTATCAAGGAGCTCCACACCTTTGAAGGCATGGGCCGCAAGAGGGTGGAGAGTGTGAGCAGTGGCGACATCTGCGCGCTGGTGGGCATAGATGGGTTTGAGATTGGCGACACTATCGCCGACCTCAACGAGCCAGAAGCCCTGCCTCGCATTGCCATCGACGAGCCTACGATGTCGATGACCTTCACCATCAACGACAGCCCCTTCTTTGGCAAGGATGGCAAATACGTCACCTCGCGCCACATTGGCGAGCGACTGACGCGCGAACTCGACCGCAATCTGGCCCTGCGCGTGAGCAAGGGCGCCGACGAAGACAAGTGGACGGTATATGGTAGAGGCGTGCTTCACCTCTCGGTATTGATTGAGACCATGCGCCGCGAAGGCTACGAGCTCCAGGTGGGCCAGCCACAGGTAATCGTCAAGGAGATTGACGGCAAGAAGTGTGAGCCAGTGGAGCTACTCACCATCAATGTCCCTGAGGAATATTCGAGCAAGATGATCGATATGGTGACACGCCGCAAGGGCGACCTCGTGTCGATGACCACCCAGAACGACCGTGTTCACATGGAGTTTAACATCCCCTCGCGTGGCATAATTGGCTTGCGCAACAACGTCCTCACCGCCTCGGCAGGCGAAGCCATCATGGCCCATCGATTCCTCGAGTATCAGCCGTGGAAGGGCGACATTGAGCGACGCACCAATGGCTCGCTGATAGCTATGGAGGGTGGCACCGCCTACGCCTATGCCATCGATAAGCTACAAGATCGCGGGCGCTTCTTCATATTCCCCCAAGAGGAAGTGTATGCCGGACAAGTGGTGGGCGAGAACGCCAAGGATAACGACATAGTGGTCAACGTCACCAAGTCGAAGAAACTTACCAACATGCGAGCATCTGGCGCCGACGACAAGGCACGCATCGTGCCCCCCGTAGTGTTTAGCCTCGAGGAAGCCTTGGAATACATCAAGGCCGACGAATATGTGGAGGTGACCCCTCATCATCTGCGTCTCCGCAAGATTATCCTTGACGAGCTCGAGCGCAAGCGCGCCAACAAATAGACTTTTGACTCTTGACTCTTGACTTTTGACTCTTGACTTTTGACTTAAATAATGCCCTATTCATATAATAATCTACTAGATATCACCCTCGAGCTCGAAGGCTTGATAATGCTCAAGATGCGCCGTGGTGACTTGGCTCCTAAGGAGGTCGACGCTCTGATAGTGGAAAAAGTCGACATGCTCCATCGTGTGCTTCACCCCGATCAGCAATTTACCGAAGAGCAATTAGCCGAACTGGCAGTGAAAGTATACTCTACCGAAGGACAATCCATCCCCGAAACGCCAGCCACTCCTGCTGCTCAAGCCACCCAAGCAGAGCCGACGCCTCAAGCCGCTCCTGAGGAACCGGCTCCTCAGGCTGCCCCAGCTCCTCAGGCGCCCTCGGAAGCTCCCGCTCCCCAACCACCTCGGCAACAACCTCAACAACCCCAACAGCCTCAACAACCTCAACAACCCCAACCTCGCCAACTGGCTTTTGCGCTTAATGATAAGTTTCGCTTTCGCCGAGAGCTATTTGGGGGCGACGACGAAGAGATGAGCGCCACCGTTGACGTGATATCACGTATGGCCTCGATGGAAGAGGTGGAGGATTATCTCTACAACGACCTTTGCTGGGATCCAGCCACTCCCGAAGTGAGAGACTTTATATCCAACGTAGAGCGGCAATTCTGAGGTAAGAGGGACAGAAATTAGAGAGACAGAAATTAGAGAGACAGAAATGGCAGGAAAACTATTTATGGTGCCCACCCCTGTGGGGAATATGGCGGATATGACGCCTCGAGCCATCGAGACGCTTAAGGCGTGTAGCCTCATCCTCGCCGAAGATACGCGCACGAGCGGTGTGCTGCTGCGCCACTTCGACATAGCCACTCCTACCATGAGCCATCATAAGTTTAACGAGCATGGCAGCCTTGAGGCTATAATGGCGCGCCTGGAGAGCGGCGAGAATATAGCTCTCATCACCGACGCTGGCACCCCCGGCATCAGCGACCCGGGCTTCCTCCTGTCGCGCGAATGTCGGCGCCGCGATATCGCCGTAGAGACCCTCCCAGGCCCTACGGCTTTTGTCCCTGCCTTAGTCAACTCAGGCCTCCCTTGTGAGAGATTCTGCTTTGAAGGCTTCCTCCCACTGAAGAAGGGGAGGGCTACGCGCCTGGCCGAGATTGCTGCTGAGCCTCGCACGGTGATCATCTACGAGTCGCCCGTGAGGCTGGTCAAGACTCTCCAACAGCTGGCCGAGGCTTGTGGCGGCGAGCGCCAGGCCTCAGTGTCGCGCGAGATTTCGAAGGTCTACGACTCCACCGTGCGCGGCTCCCTCGACGAGCTCGTGGCCCACTTTACCGTCAACAATCCCCGCGGAGAGATTGTTATTGTGGTTGAGGGGGCGCGACCAGCCGAAGGACCACGCATACATACCAATAAGTTTAAAGACAAAGAATAGAGGTATTCTACAGATCACCCCCCTAATAAAATATTCTTTCACGTCAATCAACTCAACTAAAATTCTACTCTAACTCAATTTCAAGCGTATGAAAAGGATTATTCCCGTAGCTATCCTCTCTGTAATGATCTTGGCCGGATGTGGACAAGAAGAGAAGAAAAAATTGGCTGCCTCAGAAGAACAAAACGCCGAATTGACTTCGGAGCTTCAGGCTACTCTCGCCACTCAGGACAGCCTCTTTGCTCTCATCAACGACATTACGGATGGTATGAACCAAATCAAAGAGCTGGAACATATCATCTCTACCCCTTCGGGCATCGCCGGCGAAAACGAATCGCGCAAGGCTCAGCTACGCAACGACATGGTGGCTATACAGCAAGCTCTCCAGCAGCGTCGCGAGCGTCTGGCCCAGCTTGAAGCTCAAGTGAAGAAGAGCAATGGCGAAAACTCTACCCTCCTGCGCACTATCGACAATCTCAAGGCTCAGATTGCCGACCAGGAGACCGAGATCACATCGCTCACCAACGAACTGGCAGCTGCCAACGTGAAGATTGCCAATCTCAACAGCGCTGTCGACTCGCTTTCAACCTCCGTGGCTTCCGAAAAGATAGAGCGTGAACAGGCTGAGCAGCAGGCAGCCGCCCTCAATCAGGAGCTCAACACTTGCTACTACGCTATCGGCACCAAGGGCGAGCTCAAGAAAAACAAGATTATCGAAAGTGGCTTCCTTCGCAAGACCAAGATTCTTGAGAGCGACTTTGAGAAGAGCTACTTCACCGTGGGCGACAAGACTACCCTCCTCAGCATCCCACTGCATAGCAACAAGGCAAAGGTGCTCACCAACCAGCCTAAGGACAGCTATGAGATATTTGACAACAATGGCCAGAAGGTGCTGAAAATCACCGACCCAACAAAATTCTGGAGTCTGAGCAATTACCTGGTAGTGCAGGTGGATTGACATCATCCCCCCAAACAAACGGCGCCTTTGGCGCCGTTTTTATTCTTTTACGCGGTCGGGGTTGCGCGCTATGAAGTCTTTCCACGAGCCTGAGCTTTTGGTCTTGAGTGGCCGCGACGACTCATAATAGTGGCATAGCGCGGCGCCCAGGGCGTCGGTGGCGTCAAGCTCCGGGAGGAGCTGCTCGCGGGGGATATTAAGGATACGCCGCAACATCTCCTGCACCTGCTCCTTAGAGGCTGCCCCATTGCCGGTGATGGCTTGCTTTATCTTGCGAGGCTCATACTCCGTGATGGGCACATCGCGACTCAAGGCTGCCGCCATGGCCACGCCTTGCGCGCGCCCCAGCTTGAGCATTGACTGCACATTCTTGCCAAAAAACGGAGCCTCGATGGCCATCTCGTCGGGGAGATATTGCTCCACCAGGCCCAGCACACGGTCGTAGATGCGACGTAGGCGCAGATAGTGGCTCTCAAACTTGCTGAGCTCTATCACCCCCATAGCTTCCATCTGAGGCTTGCTGGCAACGATGCGCAACACACCATACCCCATCACGTTGGTGCCAGGGTCGATGCCTATTATTACACGATCGGTCATAGCTCGAGCACCTCCATATACGACGTAAACCAGAGGATGCGGTCGGCCGTGCCATGCTCGCGCAGCAGGGGACTCATCAACTGTGGCGCAACGTTGTCGATCCAGCTTTGAGCCTCGTCAAGGCTTGGCGCCTCCATCTGGAGGGCATAGCTCACGGTGGCAGGCTCCAAAGCCATCAGCAGGCGCGACAATGAGGGGGCGTTGAAGACTCCGCTCTCCAAGGCCCCAGCCACATAGTCGCCGCGCAGCCATTGGAGAAAAGGCTCTTCTACGCCCTCATGCACCACAAACGTAGTGTTGACTCTTATCATCTTATCATAGGTCGCCAAAGGAGCCAAACACGCCAGAGCCGCCTGCTACCAAGATGAAGAGGACGTAGAGCAGGTAGACACCAATGCCGATGAAAAATCCCCACTTGGTCCACTTGCCAGCCTCCTGCGATGCCTGCTGTGCCTGCTGATATTGTTGAGCCTTCCAGAAACTATCCACTTGGCAAGCTTTAATGATGGCTACGATGCCGAGAGGCAGACAGCAGAAGAGTGTACACAGGATTGACTCCAAGAGCCACGTCTTAGGGCAGATGATTGGCTCCTGTGGCTGTTGGGGTTGCTGAGATTGCTGAGCCTGATTAGGCACGCTGGGGATTGGCTGAGCATTCTGGAAGCCTCCGTTGGGGAGGGTAGAGGGTGCTTGGGCTCCACCAAAGAGGTAGGTGGCAAGCTCGGGCACCTCGCCAGCGGGTGTCCAGTTGGTCAAGGAGTTGTTCCAGACGAGGGTTGAAGGGGTGATGTTGAGGCCACGCAGTTGGTCCACTGTATAAGGACCTTGAGGCGCGCCATTGACTGCAATGTGATAAGTCATATATGTGAGTTATTGAGTTGTTATCGAGGAACGGCGGAGATGGCGCCAGGCAAACTTCACATGGCGCATCATGGTGGGGAGGGTGCCATAGTAGCGACACATTATCCTATACCTTTCTATCAGCGATGCTCGATGGTTGGCCGTGGTCACTCCCTCGTTGAGATAGTCGATGAGATAATCGTCGATAAACACGTTGCGGCGCGAATGTTGCAAGCAGCGTATACACCATTCGTAGTCGGCCGAATAACGATAATCGAGCGAATAGGGCATAGCTATGCGGGCCAATACTATGAAGGCCTGATGACACACCAGCATCCCATCGGCAAAGCTCTTCATCGTGAGCTGTGGAGGAGCCGTGAGGTGGCGAGGGCCTAAGGGACGCCGCTCGCTGTCGACGATAAGGGTCTGGCCGTAGACGATGCCCGGCTCATGGTGGTTGGCAATGGTCTTGGCGATGAGGCCGAGGGTAGTGGAGTGGTGAAACGTGTCGCCCGAGTTGAGAAAGATAAGATAGCGGCCAGCGGCCAGCGACATCCCTTTGTTCATGGCGTCGTAGATGCCACGGTCGGGGCTGCTATAGACGCGGGTGGTGGATTGTGGAGCCGTAGAGGCTATCTCGAGAGTGGTGTCGGTGGAGGCTCCGTCGATTATCAGATGCTCATAGTCGGCACAAGTCTGCTCGGCCACGCTTTGGAGCGTAGCGGGGAGGGTGGCTTGTGCGTTGTAGGTCACAGTGATAATAGTAAACAGTGGCTCGGCTGACATTTCTTTACGACACTGGCTTAGGAGTGTTGACACAAAGTTACTAATTTCTCTGTTTTCTCCGTTAAAAAAGTCAATATTTTTTCTCACTTTACAGCGGGGTGGTGAATGGATATGCATTAACAAAGCCTCCAACCCTCTCCCTCGGAGGCCGAGGGAGAGGCGATGGCGGCTAAGCATAGATAATTGTCACGAGTCAAATAAATATATATAGACAGGGGTTAAATCTTTCCTACCAGTTCGATTCCGGGCTTAAGAGTGGCGGCTCCTGGCTTCCAGCGTGCAGGGCACACTTGGTCGCCATGCTCAGCCACAAACTGAGCAGCCTCGAGCTTGCGCAGCAGTTCATCGGCGTTGCGCCCTATACCGTTGTCGTTGATTTCCAACACCTTGATTTCGCCTTCGGGATTGATGATAAAGCTGCCACGATAGGCCAGGAAGGTGGCCGGATTGAGCACGCCCAGGGCCTCGCTGAGAGCACCTGTCTTATCGGCGAGCATCGGGAATTTCACCTTCTTGATGCTGTCGCTGGTGTCGTGCCAAGCCTTATGGGTAAACTCCGAGTCGGTGCTTACCGAGTAGACCTCGGCGCCGAGAGCCTTAAACTGGTCGTAGTGGTCGGCCATGTCGACAAGCTCCGTGGGGCATACAAAGGTGAAATCGGCGGGATAAAAGAATAGGATGGTCCATTTGCCGGCAAGATCCTTATTGCTTATTGTCTTAAATTCTCCGTCAACAAAGGCGTTGACGCTAAAGTCGGGTACTTTAGTGTTGATGATTGTGTTCATTGTGTCCGTTAGAAAAAAGATATTTTAGGGTCAATATTTAGTAATCTGTCGCGGTTAAAACAACCATCGCTCTCCAAAAGTTTAGTCCTCGGGCCGAACTATTATTAGCCCCCCTTTGTTGAATAAATGTCTAAAAAGGTGAAAAATCTCCACCTCTTCAATAACAACCCGATAACTACTCCAACAACTCTAACAACCCAATACAAGTCTATGAAAAAAATAGGCATTTTTTACGGTTCAACTACTGGCACCACCAAGGAGGTTGCCGAGAAGATAGGCGCTAAGCTGGGTCTTGACGCCGCTGATATACATGATGTGGCCGAGACTGCACCAAGCGCTGTAGGTCCTTACGACGTGCTCCTTCTGGGCACAAGCACTTGGGGCTCTGGTGACCTTCAGGACGACTGGTATGACTTTGCCGACGGGCTTGACTCCCTTGACCTCCGTGGCAAGAAGATAGCCCTCTTTGGGTGTGGCGACGACACGATGACCGACACTTTCTGCGGCGCTGTCGGGGTGCTCTACCACCGGCTACAGCCCACGGGCGCTACGTTTATTGGCGCGTTTAACACCGACGGCTATGAATACTCAGAGACCGAGGCCGATGTGGATGGCCAGATCGTGGGCCTTCTGATTGACAATGTCAACCACGAAGACTTGACAGATAAGCGTATCGACGAGTGGATAGAGCTTATCAAGCCCGAAATACAATAAGCGCTAACTCTCATCATGCTGAGACAAAATAGGTAAACGTTGATAAAAAGAAGACGCCGCCAGCCTCTATCGTGGAGACTGGCGGCGTCCGTGTCTTATCTTAGCGAGCGCTCTGGCTCAGGCTATGATTATTCGCCCTTGATGGCTGCTACGCCGGGGAGCACCTTGCCTTCGATGGCCTCAAGAAGAGCGCCACCACCGGTGGATACATACGATACCTGGTCGGCCACGCCAAACTTGTTGACACAAGCCACAGAGTCGCCACCGCCTACCAGCGAGAAGGCGCCCTTGTCAGTAGCCTCAACGATAGCGTCGGCAATAGCGCGTGAGCCATCGGTGAAGTTGTCAAACTCAAACACACCAGCAGGACCATTCCAGAGGATAGTCTTGGCGTCGCGGATCACGTCGGCAAAAGCCTTGCGGGTCTCAGGACCTGCATCCAGTCCCTGCCAGCCGTCGGGTATCTCCATTGCTGATACCACCATGGTCTTAGCGTCGTTGCTAAAGCTGTCGGCAGCTACACAGTCGGTGCCAAGCACGAGGTTGACGCCTTTCTCTTTGGCCTTCTTGATGATGTCGAGGGCCAGGTCGAGCTTGTCGTTCTCGCAGATCGAATCGCCAATCTTGCCACCCTGAGCCTTAGCGAAGGTGTAGGTCATACCACCGCAGAGGATGAGATTGTCCACCTTGTCCATGAGGTTTTCGATGATGCCAATCTTGGTTGACACCTTGGAGCCACCCATGATGGCGGTGAAGGGGCGCTTGATGTCGCTGAGGATGTTGTCAACAGCCTTTACTTCCTTCTCCATCAGGTAGCCAAGCATCTTGTCCTGAGCATCGAAATAGTCGGCGATAACGGCTGTCGAAGCGTGCTTGCGGTGGGCGGTGCCAAATGCGTCGTTAACGTATACGTCGGCATAGCTGGCGAGCTTCTTAGCAAACTCCTTCTGGCGAGCCTTCATCTCCTTCTTGGCAGCGTCGTAGGCGGGGTCGGTCTTCTCGATGCCTACAGGCTTACCTTCCTCTTCGGGGTAGAAGCGGAGGTTCTCGAGCAGGAGCACTTCGCCGGGCTTGAGGTCGGCAGCGGCCTCAGAAGCGTTGGCACAGTCGGCGGCAAACTTCACGTCGCGACCGAGAGCCTTAGCCACAGCGTCCTTGATCTGAGCAAGAGAGAACTTGGGGTTGACTTTGCCTTTAGGCTTGCCCATGTGGCTCATGATGATGAGGCTACCACCATCATTGAGGATCTTCTTGAGGGTGGGGAGAGCACCGCGGATACGGGTATCGTCGGTGATGTTGCCATTCTCGTCGAGGGGCACATTGAAGTCAACGCGAACGATGGCTTTCTTGCCAGCAAAATTGTAGTTGTCGAGTGTCATTTTGGTTAGTGATTATGGTTTTTTGTTTAGATTGGGTTGTTCAGAAATTTTTATTGGGGGTCGATGCAAAGATAGTGAGAATTTCCTTAACCGCCAAGATTATTTTTATGGCTTATCTCTCCAGCTGAGTCTTAGCGGCTGTAGGTGGCCAGATGGGAGGCCATCTCCTCGGCAAGCTTGCGCGCTTCGCGGCCAGCTGCCTCGGCATAATCCTCGCCCGAGGAGGCGTAGATGATGCCTCGCGACGAGTTGACGAGCAGCCCGCAGTCGGCTATCATGCCGTAGCGACACACTTCTTCCAGGCTTCCACCCTGCGCTCCCACACCAGGCACGAGAAGGAAACTCTCAGGAGCCACACGGCGTATGTCCTCAAAGGCGCGTCCCTGGGTGGCGCCTACCACATACATCATCTCCTCGGGGCCGGCCCAGCGCTGAGAGGTGAGTATCACCTGCTCAAACAGTCGGCGCCCGTCGCGGTCCTCGATGAGCTGGAAGTCGTGAGAACCCTTGTTGGAGGTCAGCGCAAGCAGGATTACCCACTTGCCCTCGTAGCCCAAAAAGGGAGTGACGGAGTCCTCGCCCATGTAGGGAGCCACAGTGATGGCATCTACGTCGAGATGCTCAAAGAAGCTGCGAGCATAGAGCTTGGAGGTGTTGCCGATATCGCCACGCTTGGCATCGGCGATGATAAACTGGTCGGGGTGGTGCTCGCGGATGTAGCGCAGAGTGTCCTCAAGGGCTTGCCAGCCTTTCACGCCGAGGCTCTCGTAGAAGGCCAGGTTGGGCTTATAAGCCACGCAGTAGGGGGCAGTGGCATCGATTATCTGGCGATTAAACTCGGTGATGGCATCGTCGCGGTGGCGCAGATGCTCGGGGAGCTTCTTGATGTCGGTGTCGAGGCCCACGCAGAGAAAGCTCTGCTTGGCGCGGATATTCTTTACTAATTCTTTACGGGTCATATGGGTTGGGGATTAGGATTATAGGGCTTATGGGGCTTAGAGCTGGGAGGCCTTGAGCTTCTCAGCGTTCTCGGCCACGATGAGGTGGTCGATGCAGTCTTGGATGTCGCCGTCGACAAAGGCCTGGAGATTGTAGATGGTGTAGTTGATACGATGGTCGGTGATACGCCCTTGGGGGTAATTGTAGGTGCGTATCTTGGCCGAGCGGTCGCCGGTAGACACGAGGGTCTTGCGGCGCGATGCTATGTCGTCGATATATTTCTGATGCTCTTTGTCGTAGATGAATGTGCGCAGACGGCTCAAGGCACGCTCCTTGTTTTTAGGCTGGTCGCGTGTCTCCGTACACTCTATGAGTATCTCCTCGGCGATGCCCGTCAGCGGATTGCGCCAGTTGTAGCGCAGACGCACCCCCGACTCCACCTTGTTGACATTCTGGCCGCCAGCACCGCCGCTGCGAAAGGTGTCCCACTTTATCTCGCCTTCGTTGATCTCCACATCGAAGGCCTCGGCCTCGGGGAGCACCGCCACAGTGGCTGCTGAGGTGTGGACGCGCCCTTGGGTCTCGGTGGCCGGCACTCGCTGCACACGGTGCACACCGCTTTCATACTTCAGCGTGCCATACACTCCCTCGCCGGTGATGGCCATCACTATCTCCTTGTAGCCTCCGGCAGCCCCTTCGCTCACGGAGGTGACGGCCACCTGCCAGCCTTTGCTTTCGCAGTAGCGCGTATACATCTTGGCGAGGTCGCCAGCAAAGATGGCTGCCTCGTCGCCGCCAGTGCCCGCGCGTATCTCAAGGATGGCATTCTTGGCATCCTCTGGGTCGGCGGGGATAAGCAGCAGCTTTATCTCCTCTTCCAGGGCCGGAAGGGCGGCGCTGGCCTCGTCGAGCTCTTGGCGAGCCATGGCGCGCAGCTCCTCATCGCTTTCGCTCTCGAGGAGAGCCTTGGCATCGGCGATATCAGTGAGGGCTCGGCGATAGCGACGAGTGGTTGAGCACAGGCGCTCCAGGTCTTTATATTCTTTGGTGAGACGCACGTAGCGCTTCATGTCGGCAATGACGTCGGGGTCGGTGATGAGGGTGCTTACTTCCTCAAAACGAGCCTCTATGCCGTCGAGGCGCTCCAGCAGGGTGGTTTCGGCCATCAGTAATGGGGGTTAAGGGTTGGTAAATGTAGCGCGAAGTTACACAAAATGTCGCTAATTTCCTCATCCCTTTTGCTTATTACGGCGAATAATTGTAATTTTGCACGTCGATAGCGCCATTTTGTCATTACGACTGGTGATGGCCGAGGGTGGCGCCTCGCCAATGAAAGACAATCCAAATATTTATATCCGATACGCAATCAAGTATTATGAACGTCTCAATGCAAAAGACCGACGCTGTCAACGCTCGCTTGACAGTCGAAGTCCAAGAATCTGACTACAAAGACAAGGTAGTGAAGGACCTCAAAGAGATAGGTCGCACTCATCAAATCCCTGGTTTCCGCAAGGGTCACATCTCTATCGCCGACCTGCAGCGCCGCTTTGGCCAGCGCGTCACCAGCGATGTCATCAACCGCGAGGTGTATGAAGCTGTGATGAAGTATATCGAGGACAACAAGCTCAACGTCCTGGGACAGCCGGTGCCAGTAGAGGTGAAGGCTCTTGACCTCAAGAACCAGAAAGACTTCACATTTGAGTATGACCTTGCTCTTGCCCCCGAGCTCAATATCGAGGTAGACAAGAATGTCACCCTTCCTTTCTATACCATCGAGGTGACCGATGAGATGGTTGCCAACCAAGACGATTCGTTCCGCAAGCGCTTTGGCTCGCAGGTGCCTGGTGAGGAGGTAGAGCCCGACGCTTTGGTAAAGGGCCCCATCATGGAGCTCAACCCCGACGGCACCATCAAGGAAGGCGACGATGCCATCCAGGTGACCAACGGCATCCTTGGCCCACAATTCTTCAAGAACGACGCTCAGCGCCAGCTCTTCATAGGCAAGAAGGTTGACGACAAGGTGCGCTTCAACCCCTGGGAGACCTGCGATGGCGACCCCGTAGAGCTTGCTTCCATGCTGCAGCTCACCAAGGAGCAGGTGGCCGACCTGCATGCCGACTTTGAGATGGTAATCTCTGAGATTATCGTAGTGAAGAAGGCCGAGCTGGGCGAAGAGTTCTACACTCAGGTGTTTGGCAAGGATCGCGTAAAGACCGAAGACGAATATCGCGCCGCTCTGCGTGAGCTCATCGCTGGCGACCTGCGTCAGAATAGCCAGATACTCTTTGCTCGCGACGTCAAGAAGTATTTCATGGACAAGTATGGACAAATGGAGCTCCCTGCTGCTACCCTCAAGAAGTGGCTCATTGAGCGCAACGAATCCCTCAACGAGAAGAACATCGACGAGGAGTTTGCCAAGATGGAGGACGACCTGCGCTGGCAGCTTATCCGCGATGAGATTGCCGCTAAGCTCAATCTCGAGGTGACGCAAGACGACCTCCTGGCCTTTGCCAAGATGATAGCAAGCCGTCAGCTGGCACAGTATGGCATGACCAATCTCGACGACGAGACAATCACCTCCTTTGCCAAGAACATTCTTGACGACAAGAATTACCACAATCGGTTGGTTGACCAGGTGCGCGAGGGCAAATTCTACCACATGGTGGAGCAGGCTGTCACCCTCGACCAGCAGACAGTGTCGCTCGACCGCTTCCGCGAGTTGGCTCAGTAATCTCAGCATCCCCCGTATAGCAAAGGGCTGGGTCGCTTCATCGAGGCCCAGCCCTTTGGTTTTTCTAAGGAGTAATGGGTAGGAGAGGGCTACGCCTCCTCCTGATTACGGTTCTTGGCTTTGGCCTTGGCCTTTGAGGCCGACGAATCAATATCTTTCTCCTCTTTAAGGTCGATCTCGTTGTGATCCTTGTCAAATACTTTATACTGCAGGTAGGCCAACGATTGATCAGCGTAGATACGAAACTTCCTACCAAATTCTAATCTCCAACGACGATAGAGCGAGGTCAAGAAGCCTTTCTTGAGGTAGGCCTCGACGTAGGGATGCACATAGAGCGTAAACTGCTCAATCTTCAGGTCGTGGATTAGATAGTCGATCTTCTCATGCAGAGTGTCGGTAAATAGGAGCGATGGCTGCACCTCGCCTTTGCCATAGCAGGATGGGCAGGCTTCGGTGGTGACGATATCCAGGGCGGGCCTTACACGCTGACGGGTGATTTGCATCAGCCCAAACTTGCTTAGGGGGAGGATATTATGGCGTGCGCGGTCGTTGGCCATCACTTCTCTCATGTGCTCAAACAGTTTCTGGCGGTGTTCAGCTTTTGCCATATCGATAAAGTCGATGACGATGATGCCGCCCATGTCGCGTAGGCGCAGCTGGCGTGCTATCTCGTCGGCGGCTCTCATGTTGACTTCGAGGGCATTGCTCTCTTGGTCGGTGGTCGACTTGGAGCGGTTGCCGCTATTGACATCTATCACGTGGAGAGCTTCTGTGTGCTCGATGATGATGTATGCGCCGCTCTTAAACGACACTGTCTTGCCAAACGACGACTTTATCTGCTTGGTGATGTTGAAGCTGTCAAAGATAGGTTCGGGCTTATCGTAAAGCTTTACTATCTCTCCTCTTTCAGGAGCAATGAGATTGACATACTTTGAAATTTGGCTATAGACCTCGGGGTCGTTGACGTGAATGTTCTCAAAGGTGGGGCTAAAAATGTCGCGTAGCACGCCTACAATCCTGCTTTCTTCCTCGAAGATGAGCTGTGGCGCTGTGGCTTTCTGGGCTTTTGCCACCGTGTCGTCCCAGCATTGCATGAGGGTGCGCATCTCATGCACCAGCTCGGCCACGCGTTTGCCTTCGGCCGAGGTGCGGATGATGACACCAAAATTCTTGGGACGGATGCTCTCTACGAGTTGGCGTAGGCGCATCTTCTCTTCGGTGGTCTTTATCTTCTGGGAGATGGAGATTTTGTCGCTAAACGGTATCAGCACCATATAGCGCCCTGTGAGAGTGATTTCAGTGGTCAGGCGAGGACCCTTGGAGGAAATAGGCTCCTTGACTATCTGGACCATTAGCTCTTGTCCGGGGGTGAGGACTTCGCTGATGGTGCCATGCTTGTTGATGTCGGGGAGGAGCTTCATCTTGCTTACCAGAGGGACATACTTTTTCTCGGTCAGCGCTTCGGTAAGAAATTCCTTGTAAGAATCAAATTGGGAGCCAAGATCCAGATAATGGAGGAAAGCGTCTTTCTCGTAGCCCACGTTGACAAAGGCGGCATTGAGGCCTGGCAGCTTCTTGACTTTTGCCAGGTAGATGTCGCCTACGGCATAGGCGAGGTTGCGTGCCTCCTTTTGGAGCGACACCAGTCGGCCGTCTTCCAGGAGCGCTATCGACACCTCGGTGGGTTGTACATCTACAATAAGTTCGCTTTTCATTAAATAATCTTAGAGTTAACGAGTATCAGCTATATAACAAAGAACAAACCAGATGTTGGCGAGTCCACTGTAGTTTTCCTCCCGTATCAAGTTTGTTCTCCGTATAGCTCGTGGCATTCTTTTGATAATAGGCTCTGTGAACCATTATCATATCGTCCTTTCTTATTTCTTCTTATGACGATTCTTTCTCAGACGCTTTTTGCGCTTATGAGTAGCCATCTTGTGGCCTTTTCTTTTCTTTCCGCTGGGCATTGTCTACGGTTTAGGGTTGTTAATTAGGGTTAGTTTATTGCGTTGGGTCGATAAGGGGCCATCCTTACTTCACGTCCTCCATAAAGACCTTGGCGGGCTTGAAAGCGGGGATTTTGTGCTCGGGGATGATGATTGTAGTGTTCTTGGAGATGTTGCGAGCGGTCTTCTCTGAGCGTGTCTTCACGATGAAGCTGCCAAATCCGCGCAGGTAGACATTTTCGCCATGAGCTAAGGAGTCTTTTACGACCTCCATAAACTTCTCAACAGTCTCGAGAACGCTGGCCTTATCGATGCCTGTGGTTCTGGAAATTTCGTTAACGATGTCGGCTTTAGTCATTTTTGCTGAAAATAGGTTATATTGTTATTAAATACGTTGAGTCTTAATCAGTTACGGAGAGCAATAGCGACAGACGCCGTTTTGCAAGTGCAAATATCGCAACTTTTTTTCAATTCATCGCTATGTTGGGCCATTTTTTTCACTCACTTAGCTATAAATCTTACTTTTGCGGCCAAGATTGAAGGGTGAGAAAGAGGCCGGGAGCCAAGGCTATGATGAGGCCTAAGGCTATCCATCGAGGCGAGGGCCAGCGGCTGAGGGTGGAGGAGATGTAGGCACGCCCAATGCGCTGAGCAGGGAGAAGGACGCCCTCGCCTGCTTGCTGGCGGCGCATATCCAGATAGATGCCGATTATAGTGTCGACCACTTGGCATGCAAGCTGAGGATCGGTCGATGTCCATTCCACCCATCCTTGTGAGGAGTCTATACCCGAGCCATTGCTACTCACCTCGTGATAGAGCTGCTCTGCGCGTCGCGCGATGCTGAGGTCGTCGGTCCCAGGTGAGGCCAGTTGCAAGGCTTCTACTGTCTGCCTCATCACGTAGGGGCTATTGAGAAGCTCGAGCTCTATCCCCACGTAGAAGGGCCATTCGAAGCCATACTCTACGGAGTAGGCTCTGGCCTCGGCTGAGTCGCGGAGCAGGGCAGGGAGTAGCTCGCTGCGTGGATCTACCCAGAGGAGGCCGCGTCCTACGTAGCGTGTGGGGGTGAGGGCCCATATCCCCACAATGACGATGGCCCAGAGGGCAATACCTGCGGCGTAGACCCACCACCAGCGTTTGAGCGTAGAGAGATAACGGTTCATGACGGTTTCTTTTCAGGATTCTTAAACGAGTTGAGAATGGTGGCTATCAACAGCATCGATGCCACCCCAACAGGCTGCACGATGATACTGCTCGTGGTGGAGTCGATAAGCAAGAAGGCCCAGAGCGAGAAGCCCAGATTGAGAGCCCATCCTCGTCGATGAATGAGTTGATAGAGGATGGCGAGCCACAGGCCGGCTATCAACACGAGCCCTACGATGCCCAGCTGGGCCACGGAGGCGATATAGCAGTCGTTGATGATGGCCGGGTGATGGCGCGTCAAGCCATACACTTGGTTGATGCCATACTTCTTGTAAAGAGGAGAATAATGCTCGCCTGTGCGTGGCGCCGACTGGTTGGAGGCAAAGGAGGCCAATCCTGAGCCAAAGGGGAGGTAGTCGGCATAGATTTTGACGCTGGTCTGTATTAGGGCGCGGCGTCCATGAGCGTCGGAGGCTACTGCCACTTGAGGGTCGGTGTGGAAAAAGTAGCGGTCGAGTTTAGGATAGGCCACTATTCCTACACCCACTATTACCAATAGTCCTAAGGCGCCTTTTAGGCTCCCTGAGAGCCGCCCAAAACCTATCGAGGGCTTGACCAGCACCATAAACCATCCTATCAGCGTGGAGGCCAGATAGCGTGCACGCTGGCAGAAAGTCCCCAGGCCCATCATCAAGGCTCCATAGATGCGTTGAGCCATTGTGGGCGAGCCTTGGATGGCTGTCACCCCCAGCAGATAGCTACAGGCTCCTACGAAGCACGAATTGGACCAAATGGTGAAGTGGCCAAACGCCGTGGCGAGCGGATACGTGATCCATATCATCGCTCCTCCTATCAGGGCCATCACGGCGCCTATCCACTTGAGCCAAAGCCCCAGACGCGGAGTGAGCTGGTTGGCTGCCCCAAGGGCTACTGCAAGAGCCACATAAGGCTTTATCTGCACCAAGGCGTCGGATAAGATAGCCACTGGGACATTGCTCTTCACCACCCATAGAGAGTAGGCCGTATAAAAAACGGTGATGAGGATAATAGACCAAAAGAGCCAATAGCGACGCCAGCGATTGTTGAGGAGGCTATCCAAGGCGCCTATGGCTATCGCTGCCGACACGATACATTCATCCGCTTTTGACCACAACTCATTGCCTGGTATCATCAACACCAGGCTGGCCAAAAGCAGAAGGTTGACTGCGCGGCTCGCGCCATTTTTTAGCTCTATCATAGTGCAAAATTACTAAATAGTGGGGCATGTTTAAAAAAGATTTTGTGCAATCGGTGAATAATAGCTAATTTTGTAAGCTAATGTTAATATAAAAATAGAAGCTCCCGACAGTGAAAAGATTTCTTATTAGCTTTTTAGGCACCATGGCCGGTATTTGGTTCTCGCTGCTTATCGGCATGGTATTATTTATAATGGTAATAGCCGCTGCGGTGGCTAATACTTCAACTTCCCAACCCTCAACAGTCAAGATTAAGCCTCACTCTATCCTGACCATCGACCTCTCGGGGGAGGTGGCCGATCGTGAACAGGCTCCCGACCTTATGTCGCAAATCTATGGCGATGAGACCAAGATATTGGCTCTCAACAATATGGTAAAGGCCATCCAGTGTGCAGCAACGGATGCCAACGTCGAAGGCATATATCTCAAGTGCAACGGCGTGTCAATTGGGATGGCCCAACTGCAGGCATTGGTCGATGCGCTACGCCTCTTCCGCCACTCAGGGAAGTGGGTGGTCAGCTATGCCGACAACTACACGCAGGCCGATTATATCATAGCTTGCGCTGGCGATAGCATCTTTGTCAATCCCATTGGCATGGTGGATGTCCACGGGCTGTCGTCGACCACGCTTTATTTCAAGGATCTGCTCGACAAACTCGGAGTGGATGTGCAGGTGGTGAAGGTCGGGACGTTCAAGAGCGCTGTAGAGCCATTCACGCAGCGCGAGAGCAGCGAAGCCAACAAGCTCCAGCAGCGTGTCTACATCAATAGCATCTGGCAGAGCCTGCGCTCAATCATAGCTCAAGGTCGCGGTGTGAGCGATTCCACGGTGACACGTTGGGCCGATGTCAACCTGTATGCCCAGCCTGCCAGCTATCTGCTGGACCAGCGGGTAGCCGACGACACTATCTATCGCCACGCTATGAAGGAGCGCTTGGCAGCAATAACGGCCCAAAAGGAGCCATCGCTGGTAGACCTCTCGGATTATATGCTTACCAAGACCGTGCAGACTTTCGACAACCGTGGCAGCAAACATATAGCCGTGCTCTATGCCACGGGCGACATCACCGAAAGCGGTAAGGACGGTATAGCGAGCGAACGCTTAGTGCCAGAGATTCTCAAGCTGGCCGACGACGAGACCATCGACGGTCTCATAATGAGGGTCAACTCAGGAGGTGGCAGCGCCTTTGCCTCCGAGCAGATATGGGAAGCGCTGGAGCAGTTTAAGCAAAAGACAGGCAAGCCCTTCTACGTATCGATGAGCGATATGGCAGCCTCGGGAGGATATTATATCTCATGTGGCGCCGACCGCATATATGCCGAGAGTGAGACCTTGACAGGCTCCATCGGTGTCTTTGGCCTTATCCCCAACTTGCAAGGCTTATTGGCCAACAAACTGGGCATTACTACCTCTACCGAGGCTACCAACACGGGGGCTTTCCCTTCGGTGTTGAGAGCCATGACACCCCAGCAGCGAGCTGCAATGCAGGGCTACGTGGAGCGCACCTATCAGCTCTTTGTGGAGCGTTGCGCCGCGGGCCGCGGGCTGAGTGTCGATTCGGTGAAGGTGATTGCCGAAGGCCGCGTGTGGGATGGCGCCACGGCTCAGACGATAGGCCTCGTGGACGAGATAGGAGGTCTCCAACAAGCTATTGCCGACATGGCAGCAAGCCTTGACGCTCTCGGCGATGTGAAGGTGGAGGAATATCCCTCGCTACAAACCAAGTGGTGGGAAGAATTGTTAAAAATGTCGCAGTCAATGGAGACGCGCTACGTGCGTTCGCGCCTGGGCGATGCTTGGCCCTACTATCAAGCCGTAGAGCAAGTGAAGCAGCTCGATCCCCGGCAGGCCCGCATGGAAGTCATCACTCTCTATTGATACTCTCCTCCCTCGGCTTTACAATATTCATAGCACTTTCATAACCAATTAGCACCAAGGTATTAATGGCTCGCAACCGTCTGTTCTCATTGCTCGTGCTCTATCCCATAAGCAAGATTTATGGGATGGTGGTGGGCTTTAGGAATATGCTCTTCAACAAGGGAATTCTGCGCCAATACGAGCCGGATATACCTGTGGTGGTGGTAGGCAACATCTCGGTGGGTGGCGCTGGTAAGACTCCCCACACCGAGTTTGTGGTCGAAGGCCTTCGCGGCGACTTTAAGATTGGTATCCTCAGCCGTGGATATAAGCGCCACACTCGAGGATTTGTGTTGGCTGGGAGCAACTCCGGGCCGGCCGATATCGGCGACGAGCCCTTCCAGATGTTTCGTAAGTTTGGCCATCAGGGGGTGATGGTGGCTGTGTGTGAAGACCGTGTAAAGGGCATCAAGATGATGCGCGACATCGACCCCGAGCTCAATCTCATCGTGATGGATGATGCCTTTCAGCATCGCTACGTGAAGCCCACCATAGCCATCGTCCTGACGGAGTATAGCCTACCAGCCTATAAAGACTATCTGCTGCCGTATGGACGGCTGCGTGAGCCTGTCAAGGCTCTTTCGCGTGCCGATGTGGTGATTGTCACCAAGTGTCCCGACGATATGAAGCCGGTGGAATACTCTATCTTCAAGAGCGACTTCAACCTTTTCCCTTATCAAAAGCTCCTCTTCTCGCGCTACGTCTACCAGAAGCCATGTCCGCTATTCCCTGAGAGCGTAAAGCCTGGCGACACTCCCAATCTGGCCACGATGGGAGCGGATGACACTGTGCTGGCTGTGGTGGGGGTGGCCAATCCTCGTCCGTTCTTGCGCTACATTCGCAGCTTTGGCGTGAAGGTGAAGGTGAAGCGTTTTGGCGACCATCACAACTTCTCGCAGAGCGACATGGAGGCTATCGTGGCTAAATATAAGACTATAAAGACGCCAAGCAGCCGACGTCCATTCCTTCTCACCACGGAGAAGGACGCTGTGAGGCTGGCTCGCAACCCCTACTTCCCGCCTCAGCTCCGCAGCGTGGCCTTCTTCATCCCTATTCAAGTGGAGCTAATGCCTACAGCCGACCAACCGCTTACCACCCTTCTTAAGCAGATGCTCCGCACCCACAATACCCTTCGTCATTAAGTCTCTCTCAACCCCGTAGGGGTTGTTCCAATTAGCTTAGGCGGTCACGGTTTCTCTCTCAACCCCGTAGGGGTTGTTCCAATTAGGGTAGGACTCCCTTATTCTTTAATGGCGTTATCTCTCATCCTCTCCAGCCACAATCCCATCTCGTAGAGCCACTGGTCGTGGTAGGGGAAACTCTCGCGAAATCCCCAGCCGTGGCCTCCCGTAGGATAGGCATGCAGCTCTGCGCTTATACCGTTGGAGACGAGCGCTTGAAAATATCTGAGGCTGTTGGCCGGCTTCACTCCTGGGTCGTCGGATGAGAGGACGATAAAGGCTGGCGGAGTGGCTGGCGTCACCTGCTCGTCGAGCGAGAATCGCGCCACGAGCTCCTCGGAAGGATTCTCGCCTATCAGCCCCCTGCGTGAACCCATATGGCCCGTATCCTCTCTGAAGGAGATGACGGGGTAGAGGAGGATCTGAAAGTTGGGTCGATTGAGGGTGTCGGTGGGGATGTTGGCAAGCGTGGCTGCCAGATGTCCTCCAGCCGATGCCCCCATAATGCCCACTCGGCAGGGGTCGACGCCCCACTCTTGGGCATGGCTCCTTACCTCGGTGATGGCTCGTTGGGCATCGCTAAGAGGAATGGTGGGGTCGCCATTGGGGATGCGATAGTTGAGCACTACGTATGTGATGCCTCGCTCATTGAACCACGGAGCCATATCATGCCCTTCATGGTCAGCAGCCACGATGCTGTAGCCACCGCCGGGACACATTATCACTCCCACACCGCTGGGCTCAGGGGCCACGTAGACGGTCATAAAGGGAGGCTCGCCCTCGGTCGACGTGTCGCTAAGGGGGACTACTATGGGTTGGGTGGCCGAGGCCGTAACGGCGGCGCTGGCAAGAGTGAGCGGAATGATGTTTTTTAGTCGCATAACATAGAGGGTTGTGACGGTATACAAAGTTACAACTTTATACTTAAATAAGGTAAGGCTCTCTTGTGAAAAAGAAAAAAATTGGTAAATTTGCGTGCTGATTTTTACAGCTATTATCCACTTTTCAAGTATAACGCATTCTTTATGAGGCTTCAACTATTGACTTTCCTGAGCGCAACAGTGTTGCTGGGAGCTTCCGCTCAAAGTGGGCCATTGACTTTTGACCCACAAAGCTTTACGGAGCAAACTCTCGTGATGCCCGATGGCCACGAGGTGACTTATCTTGCCTTTGAAGGCATTCAATATGTGACAAATGTTGAGAATCCCACTTATCAGACCCTCAACTTCTACATCCCCAAGCACCATCAGCATGATCAGAAGGTGCCCATACTGCTACGCACTTATGTGGGAGGATATGCCGCAGCTCAAGCACGGCGCCCATCGCCTACCGACGCTACAGGTCGTGCACTGCGCGAGGGCTACGCTGTCTGCATCCCCGGCAGCCGTGGGCGCAACTCCACGACGGTCAATCCCTCGGGTGAGACTATCTACGATGGGGTGGCTCCAGCTGGTCTGCTCGACCTGAAAGCCGCCGTGCGCTATCTCCACTACAACGACGCTCTGATGGCAGGCGATGCCACGCGCATCTTCACCGATGGCACCAGCGCTGGCGGTGCCATGTCGGCGCTGCTGGGCACCACGGGCAACAACCCCGCCTATCAGGAAGTCCTGCAGGCCATGGGTGCAGCCCCCGCGGCCGACGATGTCTACGCCTCGATATGCTACTGTCCTATCACCGACCTCAATCATGCCGACATGGAGTATGAATGGCTTTATGGTTGCACCAATACGGGAGTGAGGGCACTCGATGAGGCTCAGATAGCTGTATCGGATGCCCTGGCGGCTGAGTGTCCGGCCTACATCAACTCCTTGGGCCTGAAGTCGCCTGATGGTAATGCTGTCACCTCGGTCAACTACAAAGACTATCTCAAGACCTTCCTCATAGCATCGGCTGAGCGTGCTCTCCAAGAGGGTTGCGCCATAGCCGATGGCATTGGCATCCAGATATATCAGCAGACCACCGAATTCCCGGGGACGCCTATTGGCCCTATGGGGCCTATGGGGCCTATGGGAGGTCCTGGTGGTCCTGGTGGTCCTGGTGGTCCAGCGCCAATAGCTCCAGTGGCTCCTACGCCTATGCAGTTTACGCCGCCTACGTTTGTCACCAGCGACTATGTGAGCGGCATCGACTTGGACACTTATCTCAGCTACGTGGCATCGGTGACACCTCTCAAGACACCTCCAGCCTTTGATGCCTATGGGGTGATAGGCGACCGTGCAACCCCCGAAAATCAGCTCTTCGGGAATGCAGCCGGAGATCCCAACAACTTTACCGACTACAGCCTGCGTCAGCGCACAGGCAATCCTGAGGCTACATTATCTCCAGAGATGACAGCGCGCGTAGATATGATGAATCCCATGACTCACATTGGCGATGGTGTGTCGACCACGGCCCAATACTGGTATATACGTCATGGAGCCCTTGACCGTGACACTTCGTTCTTGGTGCCTATCAATCTTGCCACCAAGCTATATAATAACGGGCAAGAAGTGGATGTCTTCCTACCTTGGAACCGCCCTCACTCCGGCGACTACAATCTCGACGACCTCTTCGGCTGGATTAAGAAAGTAAAAGACTAAACGATGATAAAAGAGGCTGCGTCAAAATTATATTAACTCAGCGAATCCCGTAGGGATTCTTCCAAATAGCTATAAATAATTTACCCCTTACCCAAAAACGGCGCCTTTTGAACTGCACCCCAAAAGTTAGACAAAAAACTTTTGGGGTCAGTTCAGGCTGGTCATTAGTCAGGGATTGGAAGTCTACGCTTTTTCGAGCTTCACGGTGAAGTGGCGCATCAAGGGCGCTTCCCAAGCTATCTTGTAGCCACGCGTTATCTTCTCGCGACGGTCGAAGACGTTTTTGAGAGCAGCGGCGATGACGTCCATGTGATTGTTGGTGTAGGTGCGGCGCGGTATGGCCAGACGCAGCAGGTCAAGGCCACCAAAGCGGTTTTCACGCGTGACGGGGTCGCGGTCGGCAAGGATGTATCCTATCTCGCAGCCACGTACACCAGCCTCAAGGTAAAGCTCCACGGCGAGGGTCTGGGCAGGGAATTCTTCTTTTGGCACGTGGGTCAGCACACGGCTGGCATCGATAAAGATGGCATGGCCGCCAGCAGGACGCTGATATGGAATGCCGTATTCATCGAGCTTGGACGCGAGGTATTGCACCTGCTTGATGCGTGTCTCAAGATTGTCGAGCTCAGTGTTTTCGTCAAGGCCTACGGCCAGCGCTTCCATATCGCGGCCATTCATGCCTCCATAGGTGAGATATCCTTCGATAGGAATGCAGAAGCATTTTGCAGCGTCATACCAGTCCTCATGACGCGTGGCGATGAATCCACCCATGTTGACGATAGCATCTTTTTTGGCCGACATCGTCATGCCATCGGCATAGGAGAATGTCTCTTTGACGATTTCCTTGATAGTCTTGTCGGCATAGCCTTTCTCGCGGGTCTTGATAAAGTAGGCGTTTTCGGCAAAGCGGGCCGAGTCGAGAATCACACGCTTGCCATATTTCTTGGCGAGCTTGTGCACCTCGCGCAGATTTTCCATCGACACGGGTTGCCCACCGGCAGTGTTGTTGGTGATGGTGACAATGATGAATGGCACCTTGTCGCCATGCTCTTGGAGCACCTTCTCCAGCTTCTTAATGTCGACGTTGCCCTTGAAGGGGTATTCGAGCTGGGTGTCGCGTGCCTCGTCGATAGTGCAGTCAACGGCTGTAGCCTTGCGGCTCTCGATATGGCCTTTTGTGGTGTCGAACTGGGAGTTGCCGGGCACATAGTCGCCCTCCTTTACCAGCGCGCTGAATAGCACGTTCTCAGCGGCGCGCCCTTGGTGGGTGGGAATCACGTGCTTAAACCCTGTCAGACGCTCTATCGTGTCGCGTAGATGGAAGAAGGAGCGTGCACCAGCATAGCTCTCGTCGCCTACCATCATTGCTGCCCATTGGCGGTCGCTCATAGCGCCTGTGCCTGAGTCGGTAAGGAGGTCGATATACACTTGATCTGAGGGGAGTTGAAAGAGATTGTAGTGAGCCTCTTTGATCCATTTTTCACGCTCCTTGAGGGTGCTCTTGTGGATAGGCTCTACCATCTTGATACGCCATGATTCGGCGAATGGTAATTCCATGTGTTTAGTTTTGGTTGATTTTAGGTTGGTGGGTTATCGGATATAGGGTCTCCGCTGCAAAGCAGCGGAGCACAGTGGCAGGCTTTCGGCGCCCATGGTGGGGGCTTGTGGCAGGATGGTCAGGAGCGTTTGGCTTTGAAGCTCATGTCGAGGCCCTTCACGGAGTGGGTGAGGGCGCCAACGGAGATGTAGTCAACGCCACATTCGCCATAGTCGCGGAGGGTGTCGAGGGTGATACCCCCTGAGGATTCTATCTCAGTGCGGCCATTGATGAGCTTCACGGCCTCGCGGGTGCGCTCGGGGGTGAAGTTGTCGAGCATGATGCGGTCCACTCCCGCTTCGAGAGCCTGAAGGATTTCGTCGGTGTTGCGCACCTCGAGCTCTATCTTCAGGTTGCGCCCTGTGGCTTTGCAATAGTCCTTGGCGGCCTTGACGGCTTGAGGTATGCCTCCGGCAAAGTCTACGTGGTTGTCCTTGATGAGTATCATGTCGAAGAGGCCTATGCGGTGGTTTTCGCCCCCGCCTATCTTCACTGCTTCTTTCTCCAGCATGCGGAGGCCAGGGGTTGTCTTGCGGGTGTCGAGCACCTTCGTCTTCAGCCCTTTTAGTCGCTCTTGGTAGCGAGCGGTGGTGGTGGCTATGCCGCTCATGCGTTGCATGATATTGAGCATAATGCGCTCTGTCTGGAGCAGGGAGCGCACCTTTCCCGTCACCTCAAAGGCCACGTCGCCAGGCTTCACGTGGGCACCATCCTCGATGAAGACCTTCATCTCCAGCTCTGGGTCAAACTTCTTGAACACTTTTCGCGCTATCTCCACGCCAGCCAGAATGCCTTCTTCCTTGATAATAAGTTGTTGACATCCCATCTCGTCGGCAGGTATGGTGGAGAGGGTGGTGTGGTCGCCGTCGCCCACATCCTCTGCAAAGGCGAGTGTCAGCAGGTCGTCTATGAGTTGATCTTTTGTCTTCATGTCGGTAGTGGTAATTTTTTTGTTATTCAGCTGCAAAATTACCAAATTTCTCTCCATCCCCCAAATAAAAAGTCAGTTCTGTCATCTCAGCTACTATAAGGGAGGCCCAAGCCCCCTCGATTAGTGGCAAATTGTCAGCCACATGGCCTACGTTCCACCGATAGGCTACAGGTATCCGAGGCATGTTGATGCGTCTTAGGAGGGCCTCTATCATCTGCTCCATATCTGAGTAGTTGGCATCGCGACGATAGTCGGTGAAGTGGCCAAAGATGAGGCCTTTGACGCGGCTCAACACTCCCGATAGCCATAGCCTCATCAACATGCGCTCCACAGCATAGATGGCTTCATGGATGTCCTCCAAGAAGAGAATCACAGGTTCACCCCTAAGGGGCGCAGCGAGCATGTCGAGCTCTGTGGCAGCGAGATTGCTCAGCACGGTGAGATTTCCCCCCAGCAATCTTCCCTGCGCCTGCCCTCGATGACTTAAGGGATGGGTAGGTAGGGCGTAAGTGACATGCATGTCGCCTTTGAGAAGCTGTGCCAAGGCCCTCGAGGCATAATGGTCGGGAGCCTCCTGCGCCAGATGCTTGGCCATAGGCGAATGAATAGAGGCAATCCCAGCGCTCCACATCAAGGCGTGGAGAGCGGAGACGTCGGAGTAGCCTATCACCCATTTGGGATTCTCCTTCACGAGGCCACGAGGAGTGTGGGCAGCCACCTCTATGCAGCCATATCCTCCGCGTCCGCAGAGGATGGCTTTTATGTCCGTGTCGGCCAATGCGCTAAGCCAGTCGGCGAGGCGCTCTTCAAGCGGCGCCGAATACGAGCCTGAGCGTCCCAGGGCATGTGGAGCTATCACGGGTGTCAATCCTTGCTGGCGAAGCCACTCCGCTGCTCCGTAGATGTATTGCGGCTCTACGGCCGAGGCTGGAGCTACGATAGCCACCTTGTCGCCTTCCTTCAATATGTCGGGATATATCATGGTCAGTGGGGGATTTTTTCTTATTTTTGCGTGAATTGATTGTTATGACGTTATGAAGATTCTGATATTAGTAGTGGGGCGCACGAGCACCGACTATCTACGCCGGGGCATTGACCTCTATCTCGACCGCTTGAGCCATTATCTACCAGTGGAGATGAAGGTGATAGCCGATGTGAAGCCCTCCAAAACGTCTCTCGCCCCCGAGCGGCAGAAGGAGCTCGAGGGCGAGGCGATATTGTCGCAACTGACGGCTGGCGACCGCTTGGTGTTGCTCGACGAGAAGGGCGAGGAGCTTACCTCGCGCCAGTTGGCAGCGCGCTTGGAGAAAATCTCGGCGCAAGGCAGCTGCCGGCGCTTAGTCTATGCCATTGGTGGCCCTTATGGCTTCTCCGAAGCGGTGTATCGTAAGGCGCAAGGCTTGTTGTCGCTCTCAAGGATGACGTTTAGCCACGAGATGGTGCGCCTCTTCTTCGTAGAGCAGCTCTACCGAGCCATGACCATAATCCGCGGAGAGCCTTATCATCACGATTAGCTGTGGCGCGTGGTTGGCTTAGCGGCAGAAGGCCTTGACTGTAGCCTCCGAGCCGTTGAGGCCTCGAGCCTTCACCACGTATGTGCCTTTTGTGAGGCCAGGAAGAGCGGTGGTGGCTCCTTGTGCCCATTCGCCGCTCCACGTTAAGCGTCCGTTGAGGTCGTAGATGGCGAGGCTCTTCAAGGGCTGGGTGGCTGTGATAGAGCCATCGGCGTTAAGTTTCACTACAAGCTCGTCCGTGGCTGTGCCCACGGTCTTGATGGAGGCAAGGTCGCTAAAGTCGTAGATAAAAGAGCTGAAGGCATATTCGCCGCCCCAGAAGTTGTAGACGTAGGTGGCAAGGGTATTAAGCTCGGCGTCGCCGGTGGGCTGGCCCGCGTAGGTGCCTGTCACCACTTCGCCTGTCATGTAGTCGGTATAGCTATGCGTCAAGTAGTCGTCCATCCATTCGGCAAGCTCGGTGTCGCGTGCCTCCACATAGTCGTAGAGGAGCTCGAAGTCGTGGCCCTTGGGCGCGATATAAGCTTGCAGCAGATACGTCTGTAGGCCGCTCACAGCCAGCATCGTTGCATCGTCGTTGACATAGGTGGCTGTCACCTGATCCTTGTGGTTGTAGATCTTGTAGGTGCCCTCTTGGAGGTCAAAGAGATAAGGCGAAGCCAAGAAGATATTGTTGAAGTAATCGCTATACACATCGGTCAGCGCCATGTAGCGGCCGTTGGGCGAAAGGGCTATGCTGTTAAATTGGAATCGAGCAGCATTGGCCGTGGCGTCGGAAATGGCATCGGCAAACTCGGTATAGGCAGCCGACCAGATAATGTATTGGTTCATATAAGCCTCGTAAGCCAGCAGATACTCTTCATATTCCTCATCGGTCATATAGTCGCGATAGTTGGGGTAGAGGCTATAGTCGCCTGTCGCGTAGTATTCCTCCATCGCGGCGGTGTAGGCTTCAAGTTCTTCTTCGGTCATGTAGGTCTCCCATGATGGCTGAGCAGGGCCTTCGCCAGGAAACTCCGGGAACTCATAGTCGATTGGCGCCAGCAACTCGGGATGCACGATCTCATAGCTCCATTCGCCATTGTCGCTCTCGCGCCACATGATAGGATGGTAGAACATACCGCTCCAGTCAACGATCTGCCCCACGATGGTCTTGCCGTCGTCGCTGATGCAGGTGGCCAGCACATACTGAGGTGTGCGGCCCGTAAAGTCCTTGTCAGGGTGGGGCAAGAATACGGCCTCGGCATACGTGCCATCCTCTTGACGGTCCCAGATGATGGGCACTTGCATGATGCCTTCGGAGTCGATAGAGAAGGCCTCCATACCGGCCGAGCCGCATATACGGCGGCCGTCGGCCGTGATAGCGCGTGGGTAGTTGCCATAGGATGTGTCCAGATTGACAGGGAGAGTATGCCAGTCGTCGTCGGCGGGATCCCAATACATAGCGCCCCCGTAGAGACTGCTATTGCCCACCACGATGCCATCGTTGCTCACTGGGTTGCCGATGCCCACCGAGTAGTCGGTGTTAGTCCCATCGCCGTCCCAGGCATATTCTTCGTCCATCCAAAGGTCAAAAATTATGATACAACCAGCTTCTTCGCTGATGGCCCAGCGTCCGTTGGGCGAGAGATGGTCAACGGCGGTGCCATCCAATACGAGTGGCTCACCTGCTTGTGCTATGCCAGCCAGGGTGACTCCTATGGCAGCAGCAAATGTCTTGATATTCATTGGGAAGTTTTTCTGTGATAGTTATAGTAATGTGTAGTTACATTAGGGTTAGATAATGAGATCTGCCTCTTAGAGGCTAATCTTGCGCGATGAGGTGTGGCCTTCGCTATCGGTCACTGTCACAATGTATAGACCCGAGGGCAGGGTGGCAGAAGCCTCTCCGTGGATGGCTTTGCGGCTCCAAGCTTGACGGCCTTGCAGGTCCACCACATTTACCAGGGCGGCATCGCCCTTGATGGTCAGTTGTCCCTTTGAGGCCTTGATAGCGATATTGGAGTCGATCGCTACGGTGTGGATGGCGGTAAGCGATGAGAAGTCGAGGATATAAGAGTAGGTGATAGTCTCTTCGCTCCAGGTGTTGTAGAGCCACGATGCCAGCAGCGAGAGTTCAGCGTCGGCTGTGGGATACCCTACCAGCAGTTCGCTACCGATATTTACCCAGCGCTCATTCTCGGAGTCATACTCCATGTCGCTCACCAGATGAGTCATGTTGGTCTTCATCCAAGCGGCAAGAGTCTCATCCTGCTCAGCCACAAAGTCGTAGATTTCCACGAAACTGTCGCCCGAGATTGGGGCTATGAAGCCCTTTACGTAGCCCATCACCGTGGTGCGCGAGGCCAGCATTGTGCCATCATTGGCGACGTAGGTCGGGGTGAGTTTGCGGCTGTCGTTATATCTCTTGGTGGCGCGTGTGTCCACGTCGATAAGCGTTGGGATGGTGTAGTCGATTTCCTTCTCAAAATCGTAGACCTTAGTGTTGGCCATCAAGTAGCGCCCATTATCGGAGAGGCGAAGGATTCCCTGCTGGAATTGATAGTTGGTCTCCAGAGCCTCTTGTATTGTGTTCATGTAAGAGTTGTATTTGCTTATCCATTTCTTGTAAGCAGTATTAGCCTCTTCTTGGGCTGCAGCATAGGCTGCTTTCTCCTCGTCGGTGAGATAGTCGTCGGGGTTGACCCAGCCTATCGAGCTTGCTGCCAAGTCGGCGAGGTATTGGTCGAGATTCTCCACTATAAAGTCGGCTGCCTGGGGGGCTACCCAGTCGCCAGGCCATTCAGGGAGCGTCACGCTCTCGTCGATAAGGCTTTCGGGGAGCACATATTCCCATGATGTCTCGCCGCTCGCCGTGGTGAAGATGATAGGGTCGTTGTAAGCGTCGCCATAGAAGAGGTGTCACTTGGCCAGCAATCAACGAGCCATCGGCGTTGAGCGTAAGGGCCGTGACGCGCTTGGGGGTGCGTCCTGTGTAGTCGGTTGCTGGGTAGGGGAGCCATTGAGGTGTCGAGAAGACCCCGTCGGTGCTATACCACACCACCGGAGCGTACAGCAGACCATTATTATAGTCGTCCAAAGCCTGCGCTGATGCGTACCCACAAATCACCTTGCCGTCGGCTGAGATAGCTGTGGGCACCACTGTTCCCGTCATGTCGTCGGCCAAGGGTAGGGCCGTCCATCCCTCGTCGGCCGTCCATACGGAGGCCACGCCGTCAACCGTGCCCACCAGCGACCCATCGTTGCTGATGGAGGTAGCCGTGGCGTTGGTGGCGCGTGCCGAGGTCGAAGTCTGCGAGGCCACTTCGATTACGTTTATCCCTCCGGCGCCATTGTCGCTGAGGGCCCACTCGCCGTTGGCCGAGAGTTGAGTTATCGAGATGTTGGGGAGCGTGATAGGCTCGGTGCCCCACATTGATGAGGATGTAAGCACTAAGGCTGCGCTTAAGTACAATTTGTGATTCATATAGCAAGATATGTGATAATTTTTATTTGAAAATGCAAATGTAGTAAAAGTTTGCCATTACCGCGAAGTCCGACCGCGAAATATTTGCATATTTGAGAAAATCTCCTTAACTTTGCAGCGCTTTTGGGGAAAATTGACCCATTTGCCTCAGAAGCAGCGCCGCTCCACGCGGCCGAGACATATTTATTCAAGGAGAGATGCTCGAGTGGCTGAAGAGGCACGCCTGGAAAGCGTGTAAGGGCCAAAAGCCCTTCCCGGGTTCGAATCCCGGTCTCTCCGCGAAGAAAGCCGTAACTGATTGATTATCAGTTGCGGCTTAATTTTTACTGACACTTTTACTGACACTTTCGCGTTCACCGCGTCCTCATCAGTATGTTGTAACTATGCCAAAGGATAAGTCGAATGTTTTAGACGTGGCAAAGATAGTCAAACTTTCTCGTCCGGGCAAAACTTCCTCCGGGAGGCGTTGAGGCTGGCAGCTCCCCCCGGCCATCGTCGGAGCGCCGGGAGTGGCTGGCCATCTGGTGCTGTGGACGTGGGCAATACGTTGAGGAGCCGCAGTTAGGCCACTCAACTTTGAAGAACTGCTTTAAATCGCTTCTGCTGGCCTTTCTCCACTCGGGGCGGTCAACTATCCACCGAAAGGGCGAAAGGCGATTGTAGGGCGTTTAAAGTGGCAAATTCGGGTATCGCTCACTTCTTCTTTCTCATGCCCTTGTTATACTCCTCGTGGCCGACGGTCTGACCCCACAGACTTGTTATGCCCAATGTCCGGCACAACTTGTCTATTGTCTTCGTCGTGTCGTTGATAAGGGCGAATACTGGGTGAGCCACAAGTTCCTCACCGTACCGGGTCTTCTTGGTGATGGTGGTGGACTTCAACTTGCTCACCGTCTTGTTTGCGCTGTCGAGCTGGAGGAGCGCGGAGGCCAGCGACCTAATCAGAGGTTCGTAGGAGCTGTGATATTTGGACGCATCTAGCAGGATGTCTCTAACCTGCTCTTCGTAGTCCTTGAGTGATTTTTTTGCCATGAAGTGGTGAAATCGGGTTTTTAGGGTTGATATTCGGGCGAAATTGGGCGGTAAAGTAGGCTTTTCGGCCTAAATTACCCACAAATATAGCGTTTTTGAGCGGTATTTGCAAGCCTAAAAGGCGGTGTTTCAGTGGCTTAGGTGCAAAAGTTGCAGTGGAAATTTTCAACCCAAACTCTAAAATTGGGTCACACTTTTAAAGTCCTTGTGGGTGTGATAAACGCAAGTGCCGTATGGCTTAAAAAAACACCCCGCCGGTCTTGCCCATCAC
>JAJBVL010000091.1:4927-10824 GCA_020859845.1 Bacteroidales bacterium | reverse complement strand
TCGCAATACTGAGGATTTAGTGGATTTCTTTAAGCATCTGTATATTCGGGATAGTAAGGTCATTGTAGTGAATAGCTTCTATGATGACAATACAGATAAAATATTCAAATCAATTGCTTTAGCCAATAATGCAGACTTTTTGACGATACCAAACAAAGGTTACGGTTATGGCAATAATAGAGGAATTGAATACGCTCTAAAAAAATACATGTTCGAGTTTCTTATAGTGTCCAATGCGGATATTACCATAAGAAAGTTTGACGACAGTAAGCTGAAGCCAAATTGCATATATGCGCCTAAGGTAATCACTTTGAAAGGTAAAAACCAGAATCCCACTTTTCCTTTTAAAGTGTCAAGACTGCGAGAGAAGTTGCTACATTATACTTTCAAAGGCAATCACAACAAGCTTGTTTTAGCATTATATGCATATTCTAGGCTATCTAAGATTTTCTTTTATGCTATTAGTGATATAAGGAAAAAAATATACGCTCCGCATGGCTCTTTCTTCCTCATGCCTTATGAGGTGGTAAAGCGCACGCATCCAATTTATAATGAAGAAATGTTTCTCTATTATGAAGAGGCTCATTTCGGAAAAGTAATGGAATCTAATAATATAAGGACAGAATATTATCCCGATATTATAATAGACCATAAAGAAGATGGGAGCACTGCTTCTACTAATACATCGGAATTTGACTATATGAAGAATTCTTTCGAGATATACTATAAAACTTGGGTGGAAAAACACTGATATAAAACACATTTCTCTTATGAAACAGATAATACAAGATCTTAAAAGCGGGGAGACCCTTCTGGAAGAGGTGCCTTCTCCTCAGGTCAAAAGTGGTTATGTGCTGATTCAAACTACTCGCTCTCTGGTGTCGCTTGGCACTGAAAGAATGCTTGTAGAGTTTGGTAAGGCTAACCTGATAGATAAAGCTCGTCAGCAACCAGACAAAGTTAAGCAGGTGCTTGACAAAATAAAAACAGATGGCTTGCAACCGACCCTCGAGGCCGTTTTCAACAAACTGGGCCAACCTCTTCCTCTTGGCTATTGCAATGTTGGGAAGGTTATCGCCGTAGGACGTGGTGTCACTGAGTTCAAGGTTGGTGACCGTGTGGCTTCAAATGGTAACCATGCCGAGATTGTTTGCGTGCCTAAAAATCTCGTAGCCAAGATACCAGATAATGTTACTGATGATGAAGCATCGTTCACTGTAATCGGCTCTATCGGTCTTGAAGGAATTCGCCTCCTAAAACCAGAACTAGGGGAAACTATTGTAGTAGTAGGCCTTGGCTTGATTGGTCTGATGACGGCTGAACTCTTAGTGGCTAATGGATGTCGCGTTGTGGGAGTGGACTTCGATCAAGAGAAGGTGGATTTGGCTATCTCTAAGGGGATAATTGGTATAAATCCAGCCAAGGGCGTTGACCCAGTAAGTTTCGTAGAGGAATTAACCAATGGTGTGGGCGCTGATGGTGTTATTATCACTGCCTCGTCAAAGTCGGATGAGGTGATTCACCAGGCTTGCGAAATGTCACGTAAGCGTGGTCGAATAGTTTTAATTGGTGTCATTGGCCTTAACATGCGTCGCGATGATTTCTATAAGAAGGAGTTGACTTTCCAAGTCTCCTGTTCTTATGGCGCTGGAAGATATGACGAAGAATATGAGAACAAAGGTCATGACTATCCAATAGGATATGTTCGCTGGACTGAAAAACGCAACTTTGAGACTATCCTTCAGGCCATCTCTGCAGGGATTCTTGACGTGAAACCTCTTATATCAGAAGTGATAGATCTCCAAGACTATAAGGCGATTTATGGCGACATGCGTCGTAAAGGTTCAATTGCCTCAATCCTAAAATATTCCGATGGGGACAAGATTCAGAATGTGGTTGAAGCATCCAATAACGCTTTTGTTGCATCAAATGGTAAGATAGGAATCATCGGCGCGGGGAATTATACTTCCAGTATGGTAGTGCCTTGTCTTCAGAAAGCGCATGCTGATATTAAGTTTATAGCAAGTGCACAAGGGCTGAATGCTAAAATCCTTGCTAAGAAGGTTGGAGCGCAATATGCCACTTCTGATTATAATGAGATTCTACGCGATCAAGAGGTTTCGTTGGCTATCATCACTACTCGCCATAATATGCATGCCAAGATGGTGCTTGACGCATTAAATGCCGGGAAGAGCGTATTCGTGGAGAAACCTCTTTGTCTTAACGAAGCGGAGTTGGAAGAGATAGAGAAGGCTTATGCATCGGCTCCACAGGGGACCACCTTAACTGTTGGATTCAACCGTCGGTTCTCTCCTTTTGCGGTCAAGATGAAAAGCTTGCTTGGAGATGCTCCAATGAATATCATTGCCACTATGAATGCAGGCTACATTCCGCCTGAGATGTGGGTGCATGACCTTGAAGTGGGCGGTGGGCGCATCATAGGAGAAGCCTGTCACTTCATAGACTTGTGTTCATACCTCACGGGAAGCAAAGTGGTAGAGGTAATGATGAATGCACTCGGAGAGAACCCAGAAGAAAATACTGATAATGCCACGATTATTTTGAGATATGCCAATGGCTCAAATGCAGTAATCAATTACTTTGCCAACGGCTCAAAGTCGTATGCTAAGGAGCGCGTTGAGGTTTTCTCTCAGCAGAAAGTATTGATTCTCGACAATTGGCGTAAGTTGACAGGCTACGGTGTGAAGGGCTTTTCAAAGATGAGTGGTTCGATGGACAAAGGACAGAAATCACAGTTCGCCCAACTTAATGAGAGAATTAAGAATGGAGGGGAGCCGTTGATTCCTTTTGAGAGCATACAGAACACAACTCGCGCTTCGTTTGCTGCTATTGAATCTTTAAAAACTCATTCTTGGGTTAGAATCTGATTTTGCATGAAGAAGCTGCGTCTCCTCTACCATACTGTTAAGCATCTTAAATCCCAACAAATAGTTGGCCAATTAAAGAGCAGGATTTCCAAGGCCAAATTTGAGCCTTTTAAAGCTCCTGAAGGCCAAATATTTTTTAAGGAACTCCAGATTCTTCGCTACTCTTGTATGAGGGGGAAGAACTTGGAGTTTCTGAATTTATCCAAACCTTTCGATGGCTGGAATGACACGTCCTATGGGATGCTGTGGGCCTACAATCTTAACTATATGGATTGGCTGGGGCAAGCGGGCATGACACTGACGGAGGGTAGTAGATGGATAGACAGGTTTATTGAGGGTTTGCCGTATAACAAGATTGGACTTGATGCCTATCCGATAGCGCTGAGGGGCATCAACTGGATAAAGTTTATCTCCAAGCATCATGAGGAGATTCCTTGGGATACCCTAAAGCGATGGAATGATTCGCTCTACTCTCAGTATAAACTGCTTGAAAGGAAACTGGAATATCATCTCTTGGGGAACCATCTGCTCGAGGACGCTTTCTCGATCTTTATCGGAGCCACGTATTTTCAAGATGAGAAGTTGCTCGCAAAGGCTAAAAAACTCTTGCTGAAAGAACTGAAAGAGCAGGTGCTGGCCGACGGTGCTCACTACGAGCAGAGCCCTATGTATCATTGCATACTGCTTGACCGCCTGCTCGACTGCGTGAACATTTCACCCGACGAGCAAGCCCTTAAGGACTATGCGGTGAAGATGCTTGGGCATATGGAGGCGATAGCTTGGAGCGACGGCTCTATTCCTTTGCTCAACGACGCTGCTTATGGGATAGCTCCAACTGTGGGTCAGATACGCGAATATGCCAAGCGGCTTGGGCTTGAATGGGAAACTATTCCCATGAAGGAGTGTGGCTACCGGAAACTTCGCTCTCCGAAGATGGAGGCTGTGATTGATGTGGGGAATGTCGCTGCCTCTTACCAGCCTGGCCACACTCATGCCGACACCTTCAACTACGAGCTTCGCATAGATGGAGAGCCGTTTATCGTTGACACTGGAATTTCTACCTACAATAAGACTGAGCGTCGTCAGTATGAGCGTTCCTCTCAAGCTCACAACACTGTGACCGTAGGGGAGAAGGACTCCTCGGAGGTGTGGGGCGGTTTTAGGGTAGGTAATCGTGCAAAGGTGATTGGCCTGCTTGAAAGAGACAATGAGGTTGTGGCCACTCACAATGGATACAAGCCAGTGATGCACACTCGCTCGTGGAAGTTGGATGGCGATAGCTTGACGATTTCGGATCTTCTTTCAAAGGACGCGGAGGGTGAGAGTTGGATTCATTTTGCTCCTGAGGTGGAAATCCTCTCTTTTGATAGGAAGTGCATTAAGACGAATAGGGGCGTGATTTTCATCGCCAATGCTCAGGGGGTAGAGATAACGGATGGAGAGGTGTCAAGGGAGTACAATAGGTTTCAGAAAGCAAAGATTGCACGAATGGCTTTCAGGGGAAATATGAGTTATACCATACAGTAAACTATGAGGATTTTAATTGTTTCGCCGACGTATCCTCCTGAGGTGGGGGCCGCGCCTTCGCGTATCTCCAACATGGCGGAGGGACTGATGAAGGCTGGCGCTCAGGTGGATGTATTGGGCGCGTTGCCCAACTATCCCAAGGGGCGCATATTCGACGGCTATCGACGGAGGTTCTCCAAGAAGGATGTCATCAACGGGGTGAGGGTATATCGCTACTGGACTTATGCCTCGGTGTCGAAGCATCCGCTGTCGAGGATTGCGAGTATGTTTGCGCTGGCTACTACCATCTGGGCGTTTGCGCCCAGGGCGAGTCAGATATTGAAGTATGACTATGTGATTGTGCAGACGCCATCACTTCCTGTGGCTGCGAGCGCTATGGCTATCTTCAAACGGATATATGGGCGCAAGACGCTGCTCAATGTGTCGGACATCTGGCCCGACACGGCTGTGGAACTGGGAGCGATGCGTCGTGGTAGTCTGCCTTTCAGGGTGATGCAATGGATGGAGCGGTATGTCTACAAGCACTGCGATGCGGTGCAGGGGCAGAGCAAGGAGATTCTGGAGCATATCGAGAAGTTTGGCAACGAGAAGCCGGCTTTCTTGTATCGTAATCTTCAGCACACGGTGGAGAGGGAGTTTAAGCCTCTGGGTCGGCAGCCGTTTAGGATAGCCTATGCGGGTTTGCTGGGGGTGGCTCAGGATATCCTGGGGCTGATAAAGAGCGTGGATTTCAAGGCGTTGGGGGTGGAGTTTCATCTCTATGGGTCGGGGAATCAATGCGAGGAGATTAAGAGCCACTTGACGGGTAGGGACTTGAATGTGTATTATCACGGGTCGTTGCCCAAGCAGGAGATGGTGAATACGTTGATGGGGTATAACGCGTCGATTGTGCCACTGACGGTGAGGATTCATGGGGCGGTGCCATCGAAGATTTTCGACTTGATGCCGCTGGGCGTGCCGGCGCTGTTCTGTGGGGGTGGCGAGGGCGCACGAATTATCGAGGAGTATGGGGTGGGGCTTACATCGCCGCCGGCCGACTTCGAGGCGTTGATAGATAACATCAAGCGGTTGCGTGAGATGCCAGATGAGGAGTATCAGGCGATGAGGCGCAGATGTGTGGAGGCTGCTGGGGGCGACTTCAACTTTGATCGCCAAATGGAGAGGTATCTGGGCTTCTTGGAGGAGGTAAATGTGGCGCAGGCTGAAAAGAGTGTTGTGAAAAAACGGCCTAATCAGATATTGTAAACTATGATGACGAAGAATCAAGAGGCAGCCGTGAGGCATTACCGAGCGCTGCTCCGGAAGTATATCGTGGCCAATTGGTTGAGGAGGATGAAGCCGAGCGCTGCGCGCTAAGGCAAAAGGCAAGAGGCAAAAGGCAAAAGTGGCCATGTCGTTCATGACAAAGGGTAGGTGGAAATGGAAAGACGGGCGGGGGGATCGACTAAGGAGGGACGCTGCCTCAGCCTCACGGGTGTGGCG
>JAJBVL010000091.1:0-4917 GCA_020859845.1 Bacteroidales bacterium | reverse complement strand
CTTCGTCCGCTTGGATATAAGGCAAAATGCCTTCTGTAAGATGAAGTGGTGGGCTTGTATTTATTGTAAAATGCAAGAGGCAATAGGCAAGAGTGGCCTTGTCTTTAAGGCAAAAGGCAAGAGGCAAGAGGCAAAAGTGCCATGCGGGAGGTTGTCCCAGTTGCGGTAGCTATTGTAGTGCGGTTGCCTCAACCGCCTATGTAGAGCGGCTGCCTCAGCCGCACGCTGCGACGATGGTGGGAGCCGGAGGGGCGCGGCTATTTGAAACAACCCCGCTGGGGTTGGCATCGCCTGGGCGGTCGGGCAAGCTGCCCAACCTACGGTGTCGGCTGGGGTTGGCATCGCCTGGGCGGTCGGGCAAGCTGCCCAACCTACGATGTCGGCTGGCGGCATCGCCTACGGAGGGCCGCGAGGCCGCCGGCCCCTCCATGGGGGCTGCGCGTGAGGGGCGGCTGAGGCAGCCGCGGGACATGGGCGGCTGAGGCAGCCGCACTACATAGCCTGGGGGTGGAGAAAATTATTGGAGGAGTGAGAGAATATGTGAGGGAGATTTGTTAACTTTGCAGAAAGTAATGAAGACTGACAGAATACATATTCCTAAAGATCGCTATCAGTGGGCTATTGAGCGTGCTGGGCTTTCATTAGATGAGTTTGAAAAGGCTCATCCTAAATTGTATGTATTCGTGGCTGGGGAGAAGGATCCTACGGTGAAGCAACTTGAAGGCTTCGCTAATACTGTGCATGTCCCTGTTGGCTTTCTTATGATGGAAAAACCTCCTGTTGAGAAGTCGCCTATCCCGATGTTTCGAGGGGAGGCTCTGTCTGGGAAGTTTGACCTAAATATCTATCAAACAATCTTGGATATTCAGCGTCGACAGGCTTGGCTCGCTGACTACTTGGAAGAAAACGAACTAGAACGTTGCTCCTTTGCTGGAAAATATTCCTCCTCTCTTACTGTGAGTGAGATGGCTGGAGAGGTGAGGCGTTTGCTTAATCTCTCGGAAGACTGGACACTTAGAGCTAAATCTCCTGAAGAGGCTATCGCTACATTAAGAAATCTTTTTGAAGAGCAACAAATCTGTGTGTTTTTTAATAGTGTGGTTGGTAACAATACAAGTCGGAAACTCAACGTAGAGGCTTGTCGCGGTTTTGCGCTTGTAAGTGACCCCCGCGCTCCTATGATTTTTGTCAACAACGCAGATAGTAAGCGTGCGCAGCTCTTTACTCTCATTCATGAATTTGTACATGTGATGCTGGGGTTTAGCGCTGGCTTTGGTGGATATGGACATGTCGACAATGGCTTTGGCGACCATGTGGAGACATATTGCGACAGCGTAGCCGCGGAGGTTCTTGTTCCCACCGATCTTTTACGTTTGCAATGGAAGAGCATTGAGGTAGGAGCTCAGCAGTTTAAGGTTAGTCGTGTAGTCATAGCTCGTAGGGCATACGCTATAGGGCTAATTTCTTTAAATGAGTATCAGGACTTTTTCTTGGGGTATAGAAGAAACGGTGCTAAAGCAAAAGGTCAAGAAGGAGGTGCTTTTTACGCTACTTCTCGCTACAGAGTAGGGGTTTTGTTTGCTGCCTATGTCAACCGCGCAGTGATGACCCGGCAACTTTCGCCTACAGAGGCATATCGCTTGACGGGTCTATATGGGGATACTTATAAGAATTTCATGAGTAAAGCTATAGGGTAAAGTATGTTTCTTCTCGATACAAACGTATTTATAGAGGCTAAGGACTTTTTACCAATAGATGTTCACCTTTCTTTTTGGAGGAAGATGAAAGAATTAGGTGAAAAAGGAGATTTTGCTTCAATAGAAAAGGTGAAACAAGAGATTCTTAAAGGGAAAGATAGTCTAAAAGATTGGATTTCAATTTTACCTAAAGAGTATTTTATAAGTGCGTCTCCCAAAACGCTTGTTTGTCTTGGCGAGGTAGTGTCTTGGTCTCAAAATAATAGCCTGTATAATGATAGTGCCAAGGAGGAGTTTGCTAATGTGGCGGATTCTTGGCTAATTGCAGAAGCAAAAGCTAAGGGCTATACAGTGGTGACATTTGAAACTTCTGATCCAAAATGTAAGAAAAGGGTGAAAATCCCTGACGTTTGCAATGGATTAGGTGTGGATTGGTGTAACTTGAATGAGGCTTTTCGTCGCCTTGGGGAGACTATTTAGGATAGTGTCGCCTGGGCGGTCGGGCAAGCTGCCCAACCTACGATGTCGGCTGACGTTGGCCTCCGATGCTGGGGGCCGCGAGGCCGCCGGCCCCTCCATGGGATAGGGCTTCAGCGATTACGCGGTTAAGCGATTAGAGGGAGGCGGGGGTTCTTAGGCTTTTTAGCTTTTAGACTTTTAAGGCTCGCGTGAGGGGCGGCTGAGGCAGCCGCGGGACATGGGCGGCTGAGGCAGCCGCACTACATAGCCATAGAAGGAGGTTAGGAGTTGTTATAGTTGTTAAGTTTTTGCAGAGATGGCTACAACCTCCACCTTCTTTTCAAGAACTCTTGATAGGCTGACAGTCATCTTGCCAATACTCTTTATCAAAGGTAAAATATGTGATATATCTTTCTCTTGAATGAAACCAATGCTAATAGCAACATATAGGTGGCTTTCTACTTCACATAATGAGCCACGAGACATTGAAAGAAAATGGATAAATTCTTTATTAGAATTCCTACCTTGACCCTCTGCTATATTAGCCGATACAGACACAGCTGCTCGACACAACTGGCTTATAAGTCCGTATTTCTCCTCTTTAGGGAAAGTAGCTGTAAGTTTATAAATATGTGAAGCAAGCTCTACAGCCCCTTGCCATACTTTAAGTTGTTTAAAATCACTTGTCTCCATATACACTTAATTTTTTCCACAAATATATACCTTTTTCTTTTCTCAGACAACTCTCCTCAGCAGTAAAAACTCCAAAAACTCCAAAAACTCTAAAAACCAACATTATATGAAAGCTTGCTTTATGGGGCTCGGGTACATCGGGCTCCCAACGGCTATTATTGCCGCTAAACATGGCGTGGAAATCGCCGGCGTGGATATCAATCCCAAAGTAGTAGAACTAACCAACCAGGGTCATCTCCATATCATCGAACCGGGTATGGAGGAGATGCTCCAAGAGGTGATAGCCTCGGGCCACTTCAAGGCCTTCACGGAGCCGCAACTGGCCGACGCGTATTTCATCGTGGTGCCGACGCCTTTCAAGGGCGACCATGAGCCCGACATCAGTTTCGTGGAGAGCGCCACGAGGATGGTGTTGCCGCTGCTCAAGGAGGGCGACCTCTATGTCATCGAGTCGACGAGTCCCGTGGGCACGACCGACAAGATGGCGGACCTCATCTACTCGGAGCGTCCGGAGCTGAAGGGGAAGATCCACATCGCCTATTGCCCGGAGCGCGTGCTTCCCGGCAACGTCATCTATGAGCTGGTGCACAACGACCGCGTGATAGGCGGCATGGATCCCGAGGCCACGAAGAAGGCGCAGGAGTTTTACAGCCAGTTTGTGAAGGGCACGTTGCACCCCACCAACTCCAAGACGGCGGAGATGTGCAAGTTGACGGAGAACTCGAGCCGCGACGTGCAGATAGCGTTTGCCAACGAGTTGTCGTTTATCTGCGACCGCGCGGGGATCAATGTGTGGGAACTGATATCGCTGGCCAACAAGCATCCGCGTGTCAACATCCTGCAGCCAGGGTGTGGCGTGGGAGGTCACTGCATAGCCGTGGATCCTTACTTCATCACTGCGGAGTTTCCGAGGGAGAGTCGCATGATAGCCACGGCCCGCGAGACGAACAACTACAAGGCGTTTTGGTGCGCGGAGAAGGTGAAGAACGCCATGCTGGAGTTTGAGCTGAAGCACGGGCGCAAGCCGGTGGTGGCGATGATGGGGTTGGCGTTCAAGCCCGACATCGACGACTTGAGGGAGAGTCCCGCGAAGTCGATAACGGCGAAGGTGATACAGAGTTGCAACAACGCGGATATCATGGTGGTGGAACCCAACGTGCCAGAGCACAAGCTGTTCAAGCTGACGCCCTACAAGGAGGCGTATGAGCGGGCCGACATCATGGTGATGCTGGTCAACCACAAGCAGTTTAAGGAACTCGACTACAGGCCCGAGGTGGAAGTGCTTGACTTCTGCGGGACGTTCAAGCGCTGAAGGCGCTTGAAAAGTCAAAAGTCAAAAGTCAAAAGTCAAAAGTGGCCATGTCTTTAAGTCAAAAGTCAAAAGGCAAAAGTCAAAAGTGGCCATGTCTTTAAGGCAAAAGTCAAGAGGCAAAAGTCAAAAGTGGCCATCCGGCTGGCATCACTGGGAGAGGCGGCTCGCCAGGCCGCCCTCGGCAGGCGAGGAAAATTGTCTATGGAGGACGCGGAGGGCCGGAGGCTATGTAGTGCGGTTGCCTCAACCGCCTATGTAGAGCGGCTGCCTCAGCCGCGAGAGGATGCGTGGTTGATTCAATATCGCCCTTTCAGGGCTCTGATGGTGGGAGTGGTCACGCCCCCCGGGTTCCCTGCGGTCACCCGGGGTTAACATGGGTCACGCCCCGATGGGGCTCAGAGGATGATAAAGTTAGCATCGCCTGGGCGGTCGGGCAGGCTGCCCAACCTACGGTGTCGGCTGACGTTGGCCTCCGATGCGTGGGGGCCGCGAGGCCGCCGGCCCCTCCCAGTGGGGGCTGCGCGTGAGGGCCGCGAGGCCGCCGGCCCCTCCTCAACTTCAACAACTGTAATAACTATGACTCTTCAGGAACTGATTGTCAAAGGGAACGCGCTCGTGGCTGCGCTGCGAGATGGCGAGGAGTTGGCCAAGGCCAACAGGTATAGGTATCCGCTGGGCGCGGCACAGCAATACTGGGAGGGGGCGGCGGAGGGCCGCCGCATAAAGAGCAGCGGAGGGCCGCTGCACTGCGAAAGC
>JAJBVL010000087.1 GCA_020859845.1 Bacteroidales bacterium | reverse complement strand
AATATTTAACACATTTGCAACGCAAATCACAGCAAGCATAGTACCCTCCAATACACTTCACGCTGCACCCCTTGGTTAACTCTCCGTCAATACTAATGCCAGCAGGGATAGCGCAATACACTGCTCCTATACCTCCTGCATAACATTCTTCTCGATGAGCTGCGGAGTGGCTCGCAGGAGCAGCGTGCTGCCCTTGCAACTCTTGCAAAATGGAATCGGAACGCAAGGAATCCTCTTCGTGAATCAATTCATTCACCATAGGGTTAGCCATTAAGAAACTGTCCACAAAAGTAGTTTGAGCTTCTGAAGATGAAGGAAGCAGAATACCTTTTTGTTTGCTTGCAAGCTTTTTCTTTTTGTTGGCTGATACGCATTACATGATAAATCACTAACTTTGCACTTTAAATTTACAACCCCCACATTTCTTACATTACCAACGATGCAGGAAAAGATAATAATACTCGACTTTGGCTCGCAGACCACACAGCTCATAGGACGCCGTGTGCGCGAGCTAAACACTTATTGCGAGATAGTGCCTTACAACAAGATGCCGCTCGACGACCCCTCGGTGATAGGCGTCATCCTCTCAGGCTCCCCCTTCTCGGTCTACGACGACAAGGCCTTCAAGATAGAGCTGGAGAAGATACGTGGCCGCTGGCCTATACTCGGCATCTGCTACGGCGCGCAGTTTATGGCCTATGTCAACGGAGGCTCAGTAGAGCCTGCGCCAAGCCGTGAATATGGCCGCGCTCGCCTCACAGTAATCAATGAGGCTAATCCCCTGATGCACGGCATAGCGTTGGGGAGCCAAGTGTGGATGAGCCACGGCGACACCATCACCTCCCTCCCCTCTGACTTCTACACCATAGCCTCTACAGCCGAGGTGGCCATCGCTGCCTATCAGGCTCGCGAAGAGAAGCTATGGGGGGTGCAGTTCCACCCCGAGGTCTACCACTCGGAGTGTGGCATGCAGCTGCTGCGCAACTTCGTTGTCGACATCTGCGGTAGCCGTCAAGACTGGAGCGCCGCCTCCTTCATCGAGACCACCGTGGCTGCTCTCAAGGAGCAGCTCGGCGACGACAAAGTGGTGTTGGGCCTTAGTGGCGGCGTCGATTCGTCGGTGGCTGCCGTATTGCTCAACCGCGCCATCGGCGACCGCTTGACCTGCATCTTCGTAGACCATGGCATGCTCCGCAAGGACGAGTTTAAGCGCGTGATGGCCGACTATGAGGGCCTGGGGCTCAACGTGGTGGGAGTGGATGCTTCCAAGAAGTTTTTCAGCGAGCTCGCCGGTGTCACCGACCCCGAGCGCAAGCGCAAGATAATAGGCAAGGGCTTTATCGACGTCTTCGACGAGGAAGCCCACAAGATAGCCGACGTGAAATGGCTCGGCCAAGGCACCATCTACCCCGACTGCATAGAGTCGCTCTCCATCACTGGCACCACTATCAAGAGCCACCACAACGTAGGTGGTCTCCCCGAAAAGATGAACCTCCGCCTCTGCGAACCTCTTCGCCTCCTCTTCAAGGACGAGGTGAGAGCCGTGGGACGCGAGTTGGGGATGCCTGAGCATCTCATCACCCGCCACCCCTTCCCCGGTCCGGGACTGGCTGTGCGTATCCTCGGCGACATCACCCCCGAGAAGGTGCGCATACTGCAGGATGCCGACGACATCTTTATCAGCGGACTGAGAGAATGGGGCCTCTATGACAAGGTGTGGCAGGCGGGGGTAATACTGCTGCCGGTGCAAAGCGTGGGCGTAATGGGCGATGAGCGCACCTACGAGCGCGCCGTGGCTCTCCGCGCCGTCACCTCCACCGACGCCATGACGGCCGACTGGGCCCACCTCCCCTACGAATTTCTCGCCGAGGTGTCCAACAAGATTATCAACACCGTGCGCGGCGTGAACCGCGTCACCTACGATATCTCCTCAAAGCCACCGGCAACCATCGAGTGGGAGTAACGTCCTGACCAACACCTTAAGAGCCATGCCTGTATTTGAACTGATACTCGTGGCCATCGTGCTCATCACTGCTGTGCTGGGATATCGCCGCGGCGCCATACGCCAGGTGGGCTCTATCCTCGGCATTGTGGTGGGCATTGTGGCGTGTCGATTGTGGGGCGCACAAGCCGCCCAAAGCATCGGTAGCAACATCGGAGCCTACGCTGCCCTCTTTATCGTGGGGTGGGTGACTACTACCCTGTTGGCGCGCCTGCTTCGCGGGTTTTCCCACGCTATACTCCTCGGACCCGTCGATGGGCTTGTTGGAGCCGTCTTGATGGTCTTTAAATGGCTGGTGGTCATCAGCCTGGCCCTCAATATATGGCAAGCTTTGGTGCCCGACAGTGCTTTTCTCCATCCCGAGGGCGAGGGCAACCAGCAAGCCATGACGGCCTTGCTGAGGCTCACCCCTTGGCTGATGGATATGGTCAACACCACTATCAACCATCCCGGAGAAGCGTTGCCAACTTTCATGCCCTCGTAGACGTTATATTTTCTGTCTAACCAACCCTCATGAACACCTGTAGTCTACAAAACCCTGATCATAACCAAAACGCTCCCGAGCCACAGAAAGGAGAGAGCGTAATCGGCGACGTCACTCGTGGCGAATACAAGTATGGCTTCACTACGGATATCGACACCGATATTATCCCCAAGGGACTGAGCGAAGAGGTGATACGCTTCATCTCCGCCAAGAAAGGCGAGCCAGAGTGGCTCCTCGACTTCCGCCTCAAAGCCTACCGCTACTGGCTGACGCTAAAGATGCCTCGCTGGGCACATCTCGACATCCCCGACATCGACTTCCAAGCCATAAGCTACTACGCCGCTCCAAAGCCTAAGGAAGGGCCCAAGAGCCTCGACGACGTGGACCCTCAGCTGCTGGAGACCTTCAACAAGCTGGGCATACCCCTGCAAGAGCAGAAGATGCTCAGCGGCATGGCTGTCGACGCCGTGATGGACTCCGTAAGCGTCAAGACCACCCATCGCGAGAAGCTTGCCGAGATGGGTATCATCTTCTGCTCCATCTCCGAGGCCGTAAAGGACTACCCCGACCTGGTGAAGCGCTATCTCGGCTCGGTGGTGTCGTATCGCGACAACTTCTTTGCAGCCCTCAACTCGGCTGTGTTCTCCGACGGCTCGTTTGTCTACATCCCCAAGGGGGTGCGCTGCCCAATGGAGCTGTCGACCTACTTCCGTATCAATGCCGCCGGCACAGGCCAATTTGAACGCACGCTCATCGTGGCCGACGATGATAGCTATGTCAGCTACCTCGAAGGCTGCACCGCCCCTATGCGCGACGAAAACCAGCTCCACGCAGCCATCGTGGAGATAGTGGTGGAGGACCGCGCCGAGGTGAAGTATTCCACGGTGCAAAACTGGTATGCCGGCGATGCTCAAGGACGAGGCGGGGTCTACAACTTCGTCACCAAGCGCGGGCTATGTCGCGGCGACTACTCCAAGCTGTCGTGGACACAGGTGGAGACCGGCTCGGCTATCACCTGGAAATACCCCGGCTGTATATTGGCTGGCGAAGGCTCGGTGGGGGAATTCTACTCCGTGGCCGTCACCAACAACTATCAGCAGGCCGACACCGGCACCAAGATGATCCACACCGGGCGCAATACCCGCTCCACCATCGTCAGCAAAGGCATCTCGGCAGGCCATAGCCAAAACTCCTATCGCGGCATGGTGAAGATAGCGCCCAAGGCCTCGGGTTGCAGAAACTACACGCAGTGTGACAGTCTGCTGCTAAGTTCCACTTGCGGAGCCCACACCTTCCCTTACATCGACGTGCTCAACGACACCGCCGTCGTAGAGCATGAAGCCACCACATCCAAGATTAGCGAAGACCAAATCTTCTATTGCAACCAGCGCGGCATCTCCACGGAGGAAGCCGTGGGCCTCATCGTCAACGGCTATGCCCGCGAGGTGATGCAAAAGCTGCCTATGGAGTTTGCGGTCGAGGCTCAGAAGCTCCTACAGATCACCCTTGAAGGCAGCGTAGGATAACGCCCCCACGTAGACAATTGATTATCTCGCATCTCTCTCGAAATAAAAATATACCATCCAGATATGAACCTTCTCACTGTAAAAGACCTGCGCGCCGGTATCGACGGCAAAGAAATACTTAAAGGCATCGACCTCACAGTGCGCCCCGGCGAGGTGCACGCCATCATGGGCCCCAACGGCTCAGGAAAGAGCACCCTCAGCCAAGTGTTGGCGGGCAATCCGGCCTACCATGTTGATGGAGGACATGTAGATTTTCATGGCGTTGACCTGCTAGCCCTCTCGCCCGAGGACCGCAGCCACGAGGGGTTGTTTCTCTCCTTTCAGTATCCTGTGGAGATTCCCGGGGTGTCGATGGTCAACTTCATGCGCGCTGCCGTCAACGCCAAACGCAAATACCTACAGGAGCCGCCACTGAGCGCCACTGAGTTTTTGAAACTGATGCGCCAGAAGCGCGCCATCGTGGAGCTCGACAACAAGCTGGCCTCGCGCTCGGTCAACGAAGGATTTTCGGGCGGCGAGAAGAAGCGCAACGAGATATTCCAAATGGCCGTCCTGGAGCCACGCCTCGCCATCCTCGACGAGACCGACAGCGGCCTCGACATCGACGCCCTGCGTATAGTGGCCGGCGGTGTCAACAAGCTCAAGACGCCCGAAAATGCCACCATCGTCATCACCCACTACCAGCGCTTGCTCGACTATATTAAGCCCGACTTCGTCCACGTGCTCTACAAAGGGCGCATCGTCAAGACTGGTGGACCCGATCTGGCTCTGGAACTCGAAGAGCGTGGCTACGACTGGATTAAAGAGCCTGTCGACGACTAATACCCTCTGTGACTATGGCCAAAAATCTGCAATCCACCACCTCGACCAACGCCCTCGACCAATATCTGGAGCTGTATAGCGACAACCGCGAGGCTATCGACGCACGCTCGGCTGAACCCCTCAACCGTCTGCGTCCACGAGCTTTCGAGGCTCTCCAAGGGCGCCGGTTGCCACATCGTGGCGACGAGGGATATGAGAAGACCTCCATCGCTGATATGATGGCTCCCGACTATGGAGTCAACATCACTGGCGTCAACATACCTGTCAACGTGGCCAAGACATTCCGATGCGATGTGCCCAACATGACCACTTGGCTCGGGCTGGTCATCAACGATGAGTTTCACCCCGCATCCACGCTCCAAGGCAAGTTGCCTCAAGGCGTGATATTCGCTTCGCTTCGCGACGTGGCGCGCCACAACCGGCAGCTTGTGGAGCGGTATTACGGCTCGGTGGCTCCTCTCCAGGAGGTGCCCGTGGCTCTCAACACCCTGCTGGCACAAGACGGAGTGATGGTCTACGTGCCTCGTGGCGTGAAGCTCGACAAGCCCCTACAACTCGTCAACATCTTCAGCTCCGCTACCCCTCTGCTGGCTTGGCGCCGATTGCTGATAGTGCTCGAAGAGGATAGCGAGGCCCAACTGCTGATATGCGATCACACGCAGGACTCCACTACCCCTTACTTTTCTTCTCAAGTGATAGAAGTAGTGGTAGGGCGCCATGCCCGCTTTGACTATTACGACATCGAAGAGTCATCGCCTCTCACCTCGCGCCACTCTATGCTCTGGCTGCGCCAAGATGAAGGCTCCAACGTGGTGGTCGACGGCATGACGCTCACCAACGGCTCGACGCGCAACGACTACCACTTCCAGCTTGACGCTCCCCATTGCGAGACCCTCCTCGCCGGGATGGCCATCGGCTCCGCTTCGCAACATATCGACAACGATAGCCAAGTGGACCACAACGCGCCCCACTGCCATAGCAACCAGCTCTTCAAATATGTCCTCGACCAGCAAGCCACAGGAGCATTTGAGGGGGCTATCAAGGTCAACCCCACAGCTCCCTTTACCGAAGCTTACCAAAGCTGTCGCAACATCCTGGCCTCGCCCGAGGCGCGAATGCACACCAAGCCTCAGCTCGAGATCTACAACGACGACGTGAAGTGTAGCCACGGCGCCACCACCGGCCAGCTCCCCGCCGACCAACTCTTCTATATGCGCACACGCGGCATACCCCTTGAGGAAGCACGCACGATGCTGATGGAAGCCTTCGTAATGGATGTGATTGACACCGTCAGAATGGAGGCCCTGCGCGAGCGTCTGCGCCACCTCATTGAGAAGCGCTTTAAGCATAGCTTCATGGCCTGCTCCGACTGTCAAGCCTCCTCCTCTACCTGCCGCAAGCCCTAAGCCCTGTCCTCTTCCACCCTTTGCCCACTCTCAACCATCCCCTTGATTGATATGAATATCGAAGCTCTCAGACGCGATTTCCCCATCCTCTCTCGCACCATCTACAACAAGCCGCTGATCTACCTCGACAATACAGCCACCACAGAGACTCCCCGACAGGTGGTGGATACTATCCAGTCGATGTATTTCACGCATAAGGCCAACGTGCATCGCGGGGTGCATACCCTATCGCAAGAGGCCACCGATATGATGGAGACCACGCGCCGACAAGTGGCTGCCTATATCGGAGCGCCGAGCCACGAGGAGGTAATCTTCACCCGCGGCACCACCGAGGCCATCAATCTCGTGGCTGCCAGCTATGGCGAGTTGCTTCGCGAAGGCGATGAGATAATCCTGACGGTGATGGAGCATCACTCCAACATCGTGCCTTGGCAACTGCTACGCACACGCCGCGGGGTGGTGATAAAGGTGGTGCCACTACGGGCCGACCGCTCTACGCTCAACTTAGATGTTTATCGCGAGCTCTTCACTCCGCGCACCCGCGTGGTGGCCGTCACCCACGTCTCCAACGTATTGGGCACCATCAATCCAGTGGCGGAGATGATACATATCGCTCACCAGCATGGAGCCGTGGCGCTCATCGATGGTGCTCAGGCTATAGCCCATCTGCCAGTCGACGTGGGGGCTCTCGACGCCGACTTCTACGCCTTCTCCAGCCACAAGATGTATGGGCCTTGCGGAGTGGGTATCCTCTACGGCAAGCGCGAGCTGCTTGAGGAGATGCCACCCTATCAGGGAGGCGGCGAGATGATACAAAGCGTCAGCTTTGAGCATACTACCTTTGCGGAGCTCCCCTTCAAGTTTGAAGCCGGCACACCCGACTTTGTCGACATTGCGGCTCTCAACACTGCCTTGGCCTTCATGAGCGAGGTGGGCATCGAAGAGATAGCCCGCCACGAAGAAGAACTACTACGCTACACCACCGAACGCCTACGCGCCATCCACGGACTCGAAATCTATGGCACGGCTCCCAACAAGAGCGCCATCATCTCTTTCCTGCTCCGTGGAGCCCACCACTACGACACGGGCATGCTTCTCGACAAGCTGGGTATCGCCGTGCGCACCGGCCATCACTGCGCCCAGCCGCTGATGCACGCCCTGGGCATCGACGGTACAGTGCGCGCATCCTTTGCCCTCTACAACACCTTCTCCGAGTGTGATCAGTTTGTGGCGGCCCTTGAGCGCGTAGCCTCCATGCTGATATAGCCTTGGGCCAGCCACTGTTCATGGCTGCTTTGCAGCAGTTGTTCTCTTCAACCATTGCCCCCTCCCAAACGTTAACTAATAACAAACGTAAACTATTTAAAACCCAAGTGAAGCTATGAAAACGACCAACAACTGGCTCACGATCTTGATAGTCTTTGTGGTGGGGGTACTTCTCATCGTATGGCACTCGCGCATCGACATCTTCTCGTGGATAGTCATTGCCGTGGGGGTGATGCTCATCATACCCTCACTCTATAGTTTTATATCTGCGCTTGTGCGCAAGGGCACAGTCTCTGAAGGCTCGTCGACCCACTCAGCCGCCACCTCTACCCTCATAGCCTGCGTAGCCGCCCTGGCTTTAGGCATATGGATGGTGGTCAATCCTCCTTTCTTCGTAGGGTTGATAGCCTATATCTTTGGAGGGCTGCTCGTCTTGTATGGCATCTTCCACATCCTTGTCGTGGGCTTCTGGAACCGCGAATTCTCCCTGCCCTTCTTCTTCTACATCATCCCCGTCTTGATGATAGTGGCTGGAGTGGTGATATTGGCCACGTCGGTGCGCACCATCAGCAGTGTGGTGGTGTTGATCACAGGTATAGCCTTGGTAGCCTCGGCAGTCAATTCGGTGATGGAAAACGTAGGCACGCGTCAGATTCCCGACAAGCACCGCGAAGCCTAATCGGCAGCCTAATCCAAGGAGCCAAAACGCTCGCGGATATACGTTTTCACTACCTCTACTATGCTATCAAGCGACAGGAGCGACGTGTTGAGCGTCAGGTCGTAGCTCGAAGCCGCGCCCCAAGTCTTGTCGGTGTAGAAGTTGTAGTAGTTGGCTCGCAGGCGATTCACCTTTTCAGCGCGCGAGCGTGCCTTGTCGTGGGTCATTCCTGGCTCCCGCTCCATGATGCGGCGACAGCAGTCGTCGACCGTAGCGTGGACAAAGATATTGAGGAGGCGTGGATAGTCGCGCAGCACGTAGTCGCTGCTCCTGCCCACGATGACGCAACGCCCCTTTTGAGCCAAGGAGTGGATAAAGTCGCTCTGCACACGGTAGAGGCTGTCGTCGCTGATAGATGTGGAGCCTGAGTAGAAGTTGACAGCCGACAGTCCCTGGGCAAACGAGAATAGGCCGTTGAAAAATGTCGGGGCACGCTCGTCGTTGCGCTCAAAAAATTCTGGCGCCACGCCAGCGCGCTTAGCAGCCTCGGCCAGCAGCTCCTTATCGTAATAGTCAAAGCCCAAGGCTTCGGCCAATTTACGACCCACTTCGCGGCCCCCGCTGCCAAACTGGCGCCCTATCGTTATGACGAGACCCCCGGCAGGTTGCTCCTCCGAGGTCTTAGATTGCTGATTGCTCGAATCTTTCATATATTGGTGTAGAGATAAGATGTAGATGATGCTTAGCAAAGGTAGCTATTTTTTTGAAAGAGAGTAGCAGTCTTTTCACAGATTTTTCTTACTTTCGCTTTTTAATTCGCATCATCAAGCACAATATTTCACTTCGCTAAGCACTTTGACGCTTTATGAACCGCATAAAAGTAAAGATTATCGACCGCTCGGGCCATCAATTGCCCACTTATGAGACCCCCTCCTCGGCAGGCATGGACGTGCGTGCCCACCTCGACCAGCCCGTCACTCTGCAGCCTTTGGAGCGCGCCCTTATCCCCACCGGGCTACGTATCCAGTTGCCCCACGGGTATGAATGCCAGATACGTCCACGCAGCGGCCTTGCTCTCAAGCATGGCATATCGATTGTCAACACCCCCGGCACCGTCGATAGTGACTACCGAGGCGAGATAGGAGTGATCCTCATCAATCTGAGCAATGAGCCCTTCGTGGTGAAGGATGGCGAACGCATCTGCCAGATGGTCATCACAGCCTATACACGCGTGGAGTGGGAGCCTGTTGAGGAGCTCGACCATACCGAGCGCGGCGATGGCGCCTTTGGCCACACCGGAGTAAATTGACTTTTGACTTTTGACTCTTGACTCTTGACTTTTGACTTTTGACTCTTGACTCTTGACTCTTGACTTATCCCCATGCTCGCCCTACTACTTGCCGGTATCCTTTCGCTTGGAGCCAAAGCTCCAGCCACAGCGCCACCAGAAGCAGATGTGCGCAAGGCCGACTATTACTATCTCGAAGGCCTACGCCAACAGAGCCTTGGCAACTATGACTCCTACTTCACGCTGACTCAACGCGCCTTGGAGCTCAACCCCGACGATGAGTTTCTGGGGATGGAGCATGGCAAAAACATGCTGCGTCTGAGCCGCGACTCGGCATCGATAGCCGATAGCTACACCTTGATGAAGCGATATGTCGACGACAATCCTCTCGACTTCTACAACAACCTGCTGGTGGCCTCGCTGGCTCTCTCACTCGACCGCGAGGAGGAGGGCCTGGAGTTGTGGCAGCGTCTCCACTACTACAATCGAGAGCGCCCTGAGGTGACTGCCAAATATGCTGAAGTGCTGGCCCAGACCCTCGACAGCGCCAATATGGCAAAGGCCATCGAGCTCTACGACTCACTGGAGGTGAGCGAAGGTCCGAGCATCAATCTCTCCACCCAAAAGATACGTATCTACTACCAGCGCGACGACTCGACCGCCATCCTCAACGAAGCCTCGAGGCTCCTCACCAAAGGGCCCAATATCGTTGACTTCAACGTCTTTGCCGCCGATATGTACTCGCAGTTTGGCGACCCCGACTCAGCGCTCGTGCTTTACAATCGAGCCTTGGAGATCGACCCCAGCGATGGAGTGGCCTATTATTCCTTGGCCAATTTCTACCATGCTCAAGGCGACAGCGTGGCCTATGATCGCGAGGTGTTTAAGGCTCTGCAGCAAGAGTCGCTGGAACTCTCGCCCAAACTGGAGATTTTCAAGGATTATATCGGGGCTCTGTATGGCGACTCGCTCCAATGGCCTCGCATCAACAATCTCTTTCAGGTGCTTGTAGACCAATATCCTCATGAGGAGGAGGTGCATATCCTCTACCGCGACTATCTGATAGCTGTCGACGACTATGCAGGCGCTGCCGAGCAGGCAAGCTACGCCCTCGATATCAACCCCGCCGACGAGCAGCAATGGGTGGCACTGTCGTCGCTTTGGCTTACTGTAGAAGATTACCAAAAGTCGATCGACGCCGCGCGCCGTGGCTCCCATTATTACCCCGACAACACTACGCTCTACCTGATAGGGTCGGCGGCCTTGACCCACCAGAAGGAGTATGCCGAAGCCTTGGAGATGCTTAAGAAGGCCAAGGAGATTGCCGACCCACGCGACTATAAGGTGTTGTCCGACCTGTGTAGCGCCATGGGCGACACGTATTATGCCAAAGGAGAGCGCGACAGCGCCTACGCATGCTACAACGAGGCCATAGAGCTCTACCCCGACAACTTTAGCGCTCTCAACAACTGTGCCTACTATTTGGCCTGCGACGACCGCGACCTCGATCGGGCTCTTGAGATGATAGAGAAGGTGGTGGCGTTCAAGCCCGAGGACCCCACCTCGCTCGACACCTACGCTTGGGTGCTCTTCAAGCGCAAAGACTATGTGCGCGCCAAAGAGATCATGGACAAGACGCTGGAGAATAGCGACGAGCCATCATCTGAGCTCTACGACCATGCCGGCGACATCTACTTCATGCTCCGCGAGCCAGGCCAAGCGCTGGAGTTTTGGAAGAAAGCCTTGGAACTCGACCCCGACAATGAGCTTATCCAACGCAAAGTGACCCACAAGACCTATTTCTACGAATAATCCCCACCCGCTATGAAGCTCCTTCACCGACTTCTCCCATTGGCCATCGGTCTGCTATGGCTCACCACAGCTCTCTCTGGCTGCCATTCATCGAAGCAGGCAGAGCGTCAAGCCTACGAGCCATCGACAGTCTCAACTACTGCCGACAGTCTGCTGGAAGCCATCGCCACCCAGTATCGGCCTTGGGAGAGACTAAAGGCGCCAGTGAAGGTGGCTATGGAGAGCCCTTCGCGTTTTTCGGTGTCGGCCTCGGCCATCATGGAGCGCGACAAGAGCATTCTTTTCTCCCTACGCTTTCTGGGGATGGAGGTGGGAGTGGCTTATATCACCCCCGACACACTGCTGGTGGTGGATAAATACCACAACCAGTATATCAGCGAGTCGCTGAGAAACTTTTTGGGAGGCACCTCCTTTGCCTTCGCCAACCTGCAGGACCTACTGCTGGGACGTCCCTTCCTCTTCCAACAGGAAGCCATCGACGCCTCCAACGTAGGAATGCTTGAGGCCTCACTCATCACAGACGACCGAGCAAGCACCGAGGATGAGAAGACGATAGGAGAAGTGTGGATGGTGATGCCCGACACGGCGGCGGCGAGCGCCGTGGGAGGGGTGACGCCAAGCTATGGTTTCCTCTTCGACAGCAGCGCCGCCTTGCTGAAACTCATAGTGCAGGCTGGCACTTATCCTCCCCTCATCTTCTCCTATCTCGCCCCCTACGACACTCCATGTGGGCCTATGGCCTCGGGATTGACGCTCTATACCAACGCTCAGAAGCGCACCATCCAAGCATCCATCGACTGGGAACTCTCTAAAGCGCAATGGGATGCTGACGTGAATCTGCGCTCAGTCAGCATTCCCAAGGGATGTAAACGCATTTACCTAACCGACCTCTTGAAAGCATTCTCCAATCTACAATGATATCCTGCCATCACCGCCTTCATCGCTTATTGCTTATAGCTCTATCGCTCTGTCTCACTGTCGCTCTGTCGGTCACGGTCAACGGAGCCAAACCCAAGCGCGACATCGAGAAATTGAAAAAAGAGCAGCGGCAGACCGAGCAAGCCATCATTGAGACTTCACAGAAGATCAACACCAACACCAACGAGACCAAGCGACAGCTCGACCGCCTCGACGCCCTTACGAGCGAGATATCCACCTCGCAAGAAAACATTACCACCCATCAATCCAACATCGACAGTATAGCCCACCGCATCAACACGCTCAAGGACTCAATCAATCTGGCACAAAACGACCTTGAGGCTTTGCGCCGAGGCTATCGTCATGCTCTCCAGCAGATGCAGCTAAGCCAATCGTCGATGAGCACGCTTGCTTTTATTTTCTCCTCGCAATCCTTTGCTCAGGCTTGGCAACGTCTGCGCTACCTGCAGCAGTTTGCCACCTGGCGCCGCGAGAAGACGCGCCAGATAGAGGGAGCAATCGAGGCCCTCAACACTAAGAAAAATTCGCTGGCTAATCTCCAACGTGCACAAGTGGCGCAGGTCGACAGTCTGCAGTTGGCTCATCGCCGCTTGCAATCGCAGCGACAGGAGACTGACCAGCTGGTCAACAAGCTACGCAAGGAAGGGAAGTCGCTCAAGGAGACGCTGCGCCAGCAAGAGGCTCAGGCACGTGAGTTTGACCGCGAGCTCGACCGCCTCATCGCCGAGGAGATGGAGGCCCAGAAGAAGCAGAAGCAAAGCGGCTCCAAAAAGAAAAAGGGGGCAGCCACGGCTCAGCAACCGGCTGCTGGCTCAAAAGCGCCTGTGGCTGCCACCAACACCTCCGAGGTGGCCAACTCGCGCCTCACTGGCTCCTTTGAGAGCAACAAGGGTCGCCTCCCATTCCCTATCGAGGGACGCTACCGCATAGAGCGTGGCTTCGGACGCCAGAAGCATCCCTCGCTGCCCCATGTGGAGACCGATAATAGCGGCGTCGACATCGAGGCCTTGTCAACCACCACTGCCCGCTGCGTCTTTGACGGCCAGGTGAGCGCCGTGTTTCAGCAGCCGGGCTACAACACCATCGTCATGGTGCGCCACGGCGACTATCTGACGGTGTATGCCAATCTGGCCTCTATCAACGTCAAGGCCGGCGACACCGTCAAGGCACGCCAGAGCCTTGGCACCATCTACCGCAACCCCGAGTCGGGCAACCGCGCCATCCTCCACTTCGAGCTCCGCCACGAGCGCACCAAGCTCAATCCCCTCCAGTGGATAAAATAATATAGTTATAGTTAGGAGTCACAAAAGTAATATCTCCTCAGTGGGTAAGCCTGTAATCTCTGCTATTACCTCTATGGCAATTCCTTTACTTACCATCTCTTTCGCAATTTCTATATTGCGTTTCTCAATACCTTTCTCAATGCCTTCGGCACGGCCCTTCTCCATTGCGTAGTTCACCACGTTATAGTTGTCCCTCATACGCTTTAGGCTCAGTTCGTAAGCTGCATAGTCATCCTTCGAAAGTCGGCTTACCTCCGCCAATTCGAAGAAGCTTCGGAAAAGCTCGTTGTCCATTCTCTCTGGGATTTCGGGGAGATTTTGTAAGTTTTTTATTATGTAAAGCCAATAGTCATCTCCTCCCTCCAGTTCGTCAAGTTCCTTTATAAACTTAGGCATCTCCAGGAAGATATAGGTGAGTTTGTCGTAGAAAACCCGTTTGGTCACCAAATCGACCAATTTCACCTCGTGCTTGTAATCGGCTCCATCAACATAGTCGGAAAGAGTAAAGTTAAGAAACGACACCATGTAAACTTTCGGCAGACGATAGTCCCACTTCCCAGGCTCAGCCTCCTGCTGGATGGGAAAAGTGGAATAGTAGATAGCACGGTCGATGAAATAGCGTTGTGAAGAATTTTGCATCTCAACAATGACGTGGCCTCCTTTGTCGGTAGTACAATAAAGGTCATAGATAGCGTTGCGGTCTCCTGGGAGAAGACCAAGTTGCTCAGTGTTCTTGTACTGAATGTCTACGATCGGATCTGGCTCTTTGAGGAGAGCGTTTAGGAAGTTGACCAGATAGGCCTTACTCTGTTCGGAGCCAAACATTCGCTTGAAACCGAAGTCGGTAAAAGGGTCAATGTATCTTTCGGTACACATAGGAGTCAGGATAAAAGGGTTCGTTTTGCAAATATACTAATCTTTTTGCAAAATCCCTAACGTCCCTGTCAATTTCTTCTGAGAGTACTATCCCAGCCTATTGCGTGACCTCTTACATTAAAAAGGGCTCTGCCAAATTGCATTTGCCCAATCCGAAGAAAGATATTATATTTGCATAGGACTTCTATCAACACTAGTGAGACTGGACATGAATAATCGATTAAGGAAAATAGGGCTGCTGGTGGCTGCGTGCTTGCTGGCCACAACAAGCCCAACTATGACGAGCCAGAATGTTAGGACTTACGACATCACGACCTTTATGGAGGGCGAAAACGCGGCTGAGGCTGCCGCCCGCGCCATTAGCCAAATCAAGCAAGAGGCGGGGACGGAGGATAGCGTGGTGCTAACCTTCCCTAAGGGCGTCTACCATTTCTACCCTGAGGGAGCTCAGAAGCGCGAGTATTATATCTCTAACCACGACCAAGTGCAGCCTAAAGCTGTAGGTATCGACCTCGTGGGGCTGAAACGATTCACACTCGACGGCCAAGGGAGCGACTTCATCTTCCACGGCCGTATGCTGCCCGTGGCGCTGGTAGAGAGCCGTAGTTGCACGCTTCAAGGCTTCTCGATCGATTTCGACCGACCCCACATCTCGCAAGTGAGGATCGTGGAGCAGACCCCCGAAGGCACCGTCTTCGACATCGAGCCGTGGGTCGACTATCGCGTCACCGCGGATTCGCTGCTGGAGGTGAGCGGCGAGGGATGGAGGATGTATCCTCAGTGGGGCATCGCTTTTGAAGGCGACACGCGCCATCTGGTGTATCAGACGAGCGACGTGTGGTGTCCCATGAAGGGTGTGCAAGAGATAGGGCCCCGCCGACTGATAGCTCCACAGTGGCGCAACGAGCGACTGGTAGAGGGCACGGTAGTGGCCCTGCGCGGCTGGGGACGCCCAGCGCCGGGGATTTTCCTGGCCGACGATGTCAATACCCGCCTTCTCGACGTGACAGTACATTATGCCGAGGGGATGGGCCTATTAGCACAACTCTGCGACAACGTCACGCTCGAAGGCTTCAGAGTGGCGCTGCGTGGCAATGACGACCCGCGCTACTTCACCGCCCAGGCCGACGCCACCCACTTTTCAGGCTGCAAGGGCACGATACGCTCCGTGGGCGGCCTCTATGAAGGCATGATGGACGACGCCATCAACGTTCATGGCACGTATCTAAAGGTGGTAGGCCGACCCGACGACTTCACTCTCATAGGACAGTATATGCACGACCAGAGTTGGGGCTTCGGCTGGGGAGAAGAGGGCGACAGCGTGGAGTTTGTGCGCTCCTCCACCATGGAGATTGTAGGAAGTCCCAACGTCATCGCCTCCATCGCTCCCGAAGGGCAGGACAGCATCCCTGGCGTGAAGGCTTGGCGTATCACCTTCCGCGATACTATCCCCGCCGAGGTAAACCCCGAAAGAGGCTACGGGATAGAAAACCTCACGTGGACCCCCTCGGTATACTTTGCCGACAACGTGATACGCAACAACCGCGCCCGTGGCAGCCTCTTCAGCACACCGCGACCTACGCTCGTGGAGCGCAACCTCTTTGACCACACCTCAGGGACGGCCATACTGCTCTGCGGCGACTGCAACGGATGGTATGAGACGGGGGCGTGTCGCGACGTGGTAATCCGCCACAATCGCTTCGTCAACGCCTTGACCAACATGTTTCAGTTTACCAACGCCGTTATCTCCATATATCCTGAGATTCCCAACCTTGAAGGCCAGCAACAATATTTCCACTCGGGGATAGTGATTGAGGAAAACACGTTTGAGACGTTCGATGCCCCGATTCTCTACGCCAAGTCGGTGGCCGACCTCATCTTTCGCCGCAACACCATCCTCACCAACCACGACTACCCGCCCTTCCACCCCTGCCAGAGCCGTTTCTGGCTCGAGCGCGTGGGCCAAGCTCTTATCGAGTAAAGATAACAAAATAGGTGGGCAACCAAAACGGGTTGCCCACCATAAGGATATGAATTTGGAGGATTAGTTCATGAGGCGCTTGTGGCCCTTGGCATCTATCACAATCGTTGGACGAGAGGTGGAGGTAATCTTTCTTCCCCAGAGGTCATAGAGACCTGTCTCGTCTACTCCTTCCCCTACTTCGTCAGCAGCAATCTCTTCTATGCCACTATCTCCGGACATATTCGCTATTGAGAGAGGAGCTGCCTCTATCATATTGCCCTTCGACTCGAGTTTGACATAGTAGGTGGAGAAGATATTGATGGAGGCTGGGAGAATACAGGTGAACGTCACCTCTACCTCCTCGTTGGCTCCAATCTCTACCTCTTCGCTCATGGCAGAGCTACGCATAATGTCAAGCCCGATGCCCTTCTCAAAGACAGCCATCTTAAATGCGTGGTTGCAGGGGATGTCGCTGAGGTTGCGATAAATTGCTGTCACTTGAAGAAGGCTGAAGGGAGCAGCTTCCCCATTAATAGAGGTTTTCTGAAGGGCAAGGTATTTGGCTCCTCCTATCGACAGACTTCCATTTTCTACCTTAACGTAGGCCTTATCACAATTCTTGGTCCTTCGGGGCGTGCGCCAGTTCTGCTCGTTGCTGTATCGGTAGATAGGCGTCAGTTCCCAAACGCCATCGGCCAGATTAGCGCAAGAGAATGTTGGCGAGGAGTTGGAGAAAGCCTTAATGGTGGCGGAGCCATCGTAGCAACCGATACCATCAGCGTGCACCACCGTCTCCTCTTGAGTCTCGTAGTTGACGGCCCTGAGAGCCATCTCCACCTCCATATCTCTTGCAGCAGGGTTGTAGTAGCGGCAGAGGGAAAGCCCGCGAGCAGTAACCGAGGCCGACAGTGCATTAATGTAGAGATCATAAATCTCGCCTGTCTCTTGGGGACTGTTAGTAGCGTGGCTTGGAGTGACGCCCACGAGTGCTTTCTGCGAAGAGGAGTAACCCTCCCTGGTGGTCTCCGTTGACCATCCCTTAGCGTCGAGCACCGACAGAAGGAAGTAGCCGTCGTAGGCACCGTTCCATCCCCAGTTGACGTGGAAGAAGCCATCGCCATCGTAGCCGTCAACCACAAAGGCGTGGCTGTCGGAGAAGGTGCGCGTTCCCGTGTAGAGCACTGGGCCGTAGCTGGCCAGATGGTCGTGGATCAACGCCTCCCATTCTTCCTGACCGTAAGCGTCGGCGCTAAGAAGGGCCATTGTCGAGCCATCGTAGCCAAAGTGGTCAACCAAGGCCATGAGTTCACTCAAGTTGGCGCTCGAGCCATCGCTACCGTAGGTCATCCCCACAGCGTAGCCGCAGGCCTTCATCAGCGTGGCCACTGCCTGCTTCTCCCGCGGGGTGCGGTTGGAGGAGGTGTAGCTGTCGGCCATCCACTCCCAGTCGAAGGTGGTGCCGGCGAAGTCCATCTGCTCCCACTCGTCGGAGTAGGCACACTTAAACTGGGCCTCACCCTCGCCCTTTAGCGGCCACTGGTGGTAGCGCATAATTTGGGCCATTGCCGTGGCTACGCACCCAGTGACAGCCTTCACGCCATCCTTCTCCGGACACAGGTCGTTGAAAGGAGCCTGCTGACCCCAGCGCGATGACAGCATAGGGACAATAGCCTCCATAGTCATGGTTGGTGCCTTAGCCACTTCCTCCTCATTCATATTAAGGAGTGAAGCCTCCAAGGCTGTAGGCAGACCCATACCCTCCGAAGCCTTAGTGTCGAGATAGCCCAAAAGGTGGGTAGAGCCGTCGTCAAGACGAGCCACTATCACTGAGCGAGAGTCGGTTGACAAGAGCAGCGTCTCGTATCCTCCTTTCTCTGGTTGAGGGAGGGTCTGAGAGCTGAGCCGTAGCGACGACTGAGGTGCCGTAGCCTCAAGAGCTACAGGATAGCGGTCTATGACGATGCTTTGGGCATCTGACTGAATGGCTGCCGCGAGGGTCAAGGCCAACATGACGGTTTGTTGCTTCATTAATGTTTAGTTTTTATGGTGACTTATAGAACTTTGGTAATGGAAGGCTTGGTCTAATAGCACATAAGAAGATCTATGCACTAATAGTCGCGCCTGAAAGAGGGACAGACCGTCTGGCCATATCTACCTACATAGACACAGGAAGACGACTGCAGAGAGCCGTTAAGCTCTTCTGGGAACCATCGCTTGCGGTGAAGCGAGCGCTCCTCGCGGTGAGGCGAGGGGGTGAGTTTTACATCTTATTCATTGTGGGGGCTTTTTTCATGGCTGCAAAGTTAATACCAATTTTTGAAGTATGCAAGTGTTTTATACATTTTTTTGAGGCTTTTTTCAAAAAAAATATCAACCAGTTGTTGCATTTCGATTACATTCCTACTAGATTTGGATTAATTTATATTTAAATAAAGTTAAAATACCCTCAGCCCAATCACGATATTTTACACAACTTTTGGCTTAATTTATTATGCACCAATATTTTATCCATTTTAATGCCTTCTTAAGCGAATATAGCACGAGATTTAACGTTCTCCAAATTTTTTCTCAAAAAAATTAATGGCGAGGGAAAAATGACAAAAAGTTTTCCTTCTTCCAACCTCATATTTTCTATTTACAACCCTTTACATCTCGTTTTTTCCAATCTGGAAGGCTTGCAGTAAGAGACTCACTAAAATGGCAGCGGTCTCCTAAGCTCACTTTGAGCAAAAAACTGTAACTTTGCAGATGGCTGGCAAGCCCAAAGCATGACCAGCCTTTCATCATTCAATAGCTTTTGCCCCCGATATGACTAACGGATTTCTTAGAATAGCTGCTGCCGCGCCCCGAGTGACGGTGGCCGACGTGGAAAACAACGTCAACAACATAATAGAGATGGCCAATCGCCTCGATGCCGAAGGTGTAGATATCGCCGTGATGCCCGAGCTGGCTGTGACGGCCTATACCTGCGCCGACCTCTTCCACAACTCTACCCTGCTCCGAGGAGCCGAGAAAGGGATAGAGCGCCTGCAAGAGTGGAGCATCATCCACGACATGCATCTCATAGTCGGCACCCCTCTGGTGAAGGATGGCGCTGTATACAACTGCGCTGCCATCTTGCGCGACGGACAGGTGGACTACGTGGCCAAAACCTATATCCCCAACTACAACGAGTTTTACGAGCGCCGTTGGTTTGCCCCTCTCCCTGCCGACCCCGCAGTGGCCGACCGCTTAGGCATCGGTCAACGCTGCTTTGCCTGCAAGGGGGCAATGATAGGCGTAGAGATATGCGAGGACCTGTGGACACCCATCCCCCCATCATCACGCCTGAGCATGGAGGGAGCTGAGGTGATATTTAATCTCTCGGCAAGCGACGACCTCATCGGCAAGTATCAATATCTGCTGAGTCTCATTCGCCAACAGTCGGCACGCTGCCTTGCGGCATACGCCTACGCTGGCGCAGGTCGCGGCGAGTCGACCACCGACCTCGTCTTTGCCGGCAAAGCAATCATCGCCGAAAACGGCACCCTGCTCGCCGCCAACGACCGTTGGAACCCCGACGACAACTACGTAATCCAGGACGTAGACATTGAAGCCCTGCGACGCGACCGTCTCCACGCCACCACCTTCACCGACTGCGCACGCCGCTCCAATCTCCTTCCCGCCACCGACTCCCATCCTGAGCGCTTAGTAGTGATAGGCAAAAAGGATGTAGAACTCGACTACAGATTGAGAAGGACCGTCAACCCACACCCCTTCGTGCCCTCCTCAGCCGACCATCTCGACGAGCGCTGCACAGAGATTGTCAACATACAGACCGTGGGCCTCGCGCGCCGATTGGAGGCCATCCACTGTAAGACGCTGACCGTGGGCATCTCCGGGGGCCTCGACTCCACGCTGGCCCTCCTCGTGGCCGCCCGCACCTTTGACCGCCTCGGCCTCGACCGCCGTGGCATCATCGGCGTCACCATGCCTGGATTTGGCACCACGGGGCGCACCTACCAAAACGCGCTCTCGCTGATGCGCCATCTCGGAGTGAATATCCGCGAGATACCCATAGCCGACGCCGTCAACCAGCACTTCAAGGACATTGGCCACGACCCTGCCATCCACGATGTCACCTACGAAAACTCGCAAGCGCGCGAACGCACCCAGATACTGATGGACATCGCCAACCAGACGGGAGGCATAGTGCTCGGCACCGGCGACCTCTCGGAGCTGGCCCTCGGCTGGGCCACCTACAATGGCGACCACATGTCGATGTATGGCGTCAACGCCGGGGTGCCTAAGACTCTGGTGAGCTACCTCGTGCGCTGGTTTATGACCCGCGCCACCAACGACGACGAGCGCCACACCCTTGCCGACATTCTCGACACCCCCATCAGCCCCGAGCTTACCCCAGCCGACGAGCATGGCAACATCGCCCAAAAGACCGAAGACCTCGTGGGTCCCTACGAACTCCACGACTTCTTTCTCTACTACACCCTTCGCTATGGTTTCACGCCGCGGCGTATCTACTACCTCGCACTCCAAGCATTCAAGGACGCCTGGGAACCTCAGACCATCCTCAAATGGCTGCGAATATTTATTCGCCGCTTCTTCCAGCAGCAGTTTAAGCGCTCATGCCTCCCCGACGGCCCCAAGGTGGGCAGCGTATGCCTCTCGCCTCGCGGCGATTGGCGTATGCCCTCCGACGCCTCCGCTGCCCTATGGCTTAAGGATCTGGAAGATCTGTAGCTCTGAAGCAGCTACTGCAGATAGCTTGAACTTTCATCCCCGTTATTCGTTATTTATTTACAAACAACTAGATAACAACTAACGAATTAACACTAATCTATGAAACGTTCACTATTTGCAATAGCTTTAGCCGGTGTGCTGGCTATTTCGACCACGGGATTCGTGAGTGGACAGAGCACACAAAACGCCACTTGTCAATGCACCCAGCAAGAATGTCTTACTGGGCAGCAACCTAAGGCCAAGAAAGATGGCAAGAATGTGGCCAAGGCCAACAAGGGTGCAAGGAAAGGCACTATAAAGGATGGTCATCACGGAGGCAAAGGCAAGCCTGGCGACCGCAACTATATCGTAGCCGATCCTGCCGCCCTACCACAGGGCGCCACCGACTTCTTGGCCACCTACTATCCTACCTGCACCATCACAAAGTGTGAGAAGGATGGCCGCAGCTACGACCTCGACCTCGCTGATGGCACCGACGTAGAGTTTGACCTTCAGGGCAACCTTATCGAAGTGGATGCTCCTAAGGGCGCCGCTCTGCCTGCCGACGTCATCAACGGTGTGTTGCCTCAGCCCGCAGTAGCTAAGCTTACCAGCGACGGGGTAATCGACCAGATAGAAAGCATTGAGCGTGGACGCAATGCCGGCTATAAGGTAGAGATTATCAAGGCTTCGCCCGACAAGTACTACTTCTCGCAGGCTGGCGAAGTGATCACTCCTCAGCGCAGAAAATAAAGCGCTTACTAAAAAAGATTGAAAAATGCACACGCCATTACTAGCGTGTGCATTTTTTTGATTACTTTTGCAGTCTATATTCAAGATTTACAATCTTTACTCCCATCATGCAACACCAACCCACCCTAAACCGGTACCTCAAGGCCACAATTCAAGACAATTGGGACCGTCAAGCCCTAACCAACTTTCATGGACAATCGATGACCTACGGGGATGTAGCGCGCAAGATTGCCAAACTTCATCTGCTTTTCAAACATTGCGGTATTGAGTCCGGCGACCGTGTGGCTATCTGCGGACGCATCTCTGCTCAGTGGGCAGTATGCTTTGTGGCCTGCCTGGCCTATGGCGCTGTGGCCGTCCCCATCCTCCATGAGTTTAAGCCCGACAACATACACCATCTGGTTAAGCACAGCGAGGCCAAGCTGCTCTTCGTAGACAAAACCATCTGGGAAAATCTCGACCATAACCTCATACCCAACATACAAGGAGCAATGTCGCTCGCCGACCTCTCGCTCATATTCTCTCGCTCGGTATTGCTCACGGAGGCTCGAGCCAACTTCAACCGCTACTTTGGCGAAGCCTACCCCGACCGATTCACCTGCAAGGATGTCCCCGTGGCCGACCTCCCCGACGACCGCATAGCCATGATCAACTACACCTCGGGCAGCACCGGCTTCTCCAAGGGCGTGATGCTCCCGGCACGCTCGCTGTGGTCCAACCTCGACTTTGTCATCGAATATCTCCCATATCTTGAGCCCGGCGACGGCATGGTGTGCATGCTTCCTATGGCCCATATGTATGGCCTCACAATAGAGCTACTCCATCCCTTTGTCAAGGGCGCTCATCTCCACTTCCTGACCCGTACACCATCGCCCAGAGTGATACTTGAGGCTTTTGGCGAGATAAAGCCCAAGGTGATAGTTTCCGTGCCGTTGATTCTGGAGAAGATCATCAAGACCAAGGTGTTCCCCCTGCTTGAGAAGCCTTATATGCGCCTGCTGCTCCACGTGCCATTCCTCGACGACCGCCTGCTCAACAAGGTGAAGCAGCGCCTCACCTCCGCCTTCGGTGGCAACCTCAAGGAGATAATCATCGGAGGCGCTGCGCTCAACAAGGAGGTGGAGGTATTCCTGCGTCGTATCGGCTTCCCCTTCACTGTGGGCTACGGCATGACGGAGTGTGGCCCCCTCATCTCCTATGCTCCCTGGTATCAGATGCGTCCTGGGTCGTGTGGACGCGTGGTGTCGCGTATGCAAGCCAAGGTGGCATCGCCCGACCCAGCCACTATCCCTGGTGTCCTGTGGGTGAAAGGCGACAACGTGATGAAAGGCTACTACAAGAACGATGAAGCCACACAGGCAGCCTTTGATGCCGATGGCTGGATGTGTACTGGCGACATCGTCAACCTCGACGCCGACAACTTTATCTACATCCACGGTCGCGACAAGAATATGATCCTCGGCCCTTCGGGACAGAATATCTATCCTGAAGAGATTGAGCAGGTGTTTAACAACCTCCCCTATGTCAACGAGTCGATAGTGATCGAAGAGGGTGGCAAACTGGTGGCTCTCATCTACCCCGATCTCGACAACGCAAGCGCCCAGGGCATTGACACTCCCGAGCTGGAGAAGATAATGAACGAAAATCTTGTGCAGGCCAACAAGGAGTTGCCCGGCTACTCCCAGGTGTCGCGCATCAAGCTGACGGCCGAGGAGTTTGAGAAGACCCCCAAGCGCTCCATCAAGCGTTACCTCTACCAGACCTCCAAATAATCCCAACTACCCCAACACCCCTATTGCCATGAATCAACTATTTAGAGGAATCTCGGCTCTAATGATGAGCGCCATAGGCTTCGTAGCCTTGGCCGTAGAGCCGTGTCCTGCCGATGCCATCCGCCCGTCGAAGCGTCCGCCCGTCGAAGAACGTCTATTTCGTAGCCAGGCTGTCGACAGCGCGATAGTCGAGGCGCAGCGACTATTGACCAATCCCAAGCTGCGCTGGATGCTCGGAAATTGCCTCCCCAACACGCTCGATACCACGGTCCACTTTCAAGTGGGAACCGACGGGCGCCCCGACACGTTTGTCTACACTGGCGACATCGCGGCCATGTGGCTGCGCGACAGCGGCGCTCAGGTGTGGCCCTATGTGGCCTTTGCCACCGACGACCCAGAGCTGCAGCAGATGCTCCGCGGCGTCATCTTGCGCCAATGGCAATGCATACTGCTCGACCCCTATGCCAACGCCTTCTACCAGACACCCGACGAGGTAGGCGAATGGGCCAGCGACTTCACGCGTATGCAGCCCGGAGTACACGAGCGCAAGTGGGAGATCGATTCGCTATGCTATCCCATCCGTCTGGCCTACGAATACTGGAAACAGACAGGAGATACTAGCGTCTTTGGCGACGAGTGGCTGGAGGTGGTAGGAAAGATTCTGACAACTCTCCGCGAACAGCAACGCAAGGAGGGTGTGGGGCCCTATCGCTTCCTGCGTAAGACAGACCGCGCACTCGACACTCTCAACAACGTAGGCTGGGGGGCCCCCGTAAAGCCCGTGGGCCTGATTGTATCCTCATTCCGCCCAAGCGACGATGCCACTACCCTTCAATTTCTCGTGCCTTCCAACTTCTTTGCCGTCACCTCGCTCCGCAAGGCAGCTGAGATACTCTCCACAGTCAATGGCGAGGAGGTGTTGGCTCAGCAATGCCGAGAGCTGGCACAGGAAGTTGACGATGCCTTGGCACAATATGCCGTATATGACCATTCTAAGTATGGCCCCATCTACGCTTACGAGGTGGATGGTTTTGGCAACCATCTGCTGATGGACGACTCCAACGTCCCCAGTCTGTTGGCTATGGCTTATCTGGGCGACGTGGCCATCGACGACCCTACTTATCAAAACACTCGCCGCTTCGTGCTTAGCGAGGATAATCCCTATTTCTTCCGAGGGACGGCTGGTGAAGGCATCGGCGGTCCTCACGTGGGCTACGACATGATATGGCCCATGAGCATCATGATGAGAGCCTTCACATCGACCGACGACGCCGAGATAAGAGAGTGTCTGCAGACGCTCTTGGCCACCGACGCCGACACGGGGTTTATCCACGAGAGTTTCCACAAGGACGACCCCTCGCGCTTCACCCGCGAATGGTTTGCCTGGCAAAACTCCCTCTTTGGCGAGCTTATCCTCAAGCTCATCGCCGATGGCAAGCTCTCCCTCCTCAACTCCCTCTAACTCATGACTTTTGACTCTTGACTTTTGACTTTTGACTCTTGACTTTTGACTTTTGACTCTTGACTTTTGACTCTTGACTTTTGACTCTTGACTTTTGACTCTTGACTTCCCTCCATGAAATCTCTTATTAGCGCTCTTATCATCACATTGGCAGCCATCACCGCCCACGCCGCGGCCATCGACGACCTCGCATCACGCGTCACCCTCGGCACCTCCGAGGGGAAAATCCTTTTTGAAGAACAGCCTTCTGCATCTCCTGGCGAAGACTTCTTCACCATCGCCGACCACGACGGCAAGGTGGTAATCTCAGGCAACAACACTCTGTCGATGGCCGTGGGCCTCAACTGGTATCTGAAATACGTTGCAGGCGTGATGCTCGACTGGAACAATCCCCGCCAAGCGCTCCCCACGCCTCTCCCGCTGCCGTCAGAGCCTATTACACAGACCACCGACCGCCTGATGCGTTACTATCTCAACTATTGCACTTTCTCCTACTCGATGGCCTTCTGGGACGAAGAGCGATGGATGGAGGAGCTCGACTGGATGGCTCTCCACGGGGTCAACATGCCTCTGTTTCTTACAGGCGCCGAGGCCGTGTGGCAGAGAGTGCTGGAGCGTATGGGCTACTCCCAGGATGAGATAAATGAGTTTGTCTGCGGCCCCGCCTATATGGCCTGGTGGCTGATGAACAATCTTGAAGGCTGGGGAGGGCCGCTCCCCGACAGCTGGTATGCCGAGCAGGCTCGCTTGGCTCAGGCCGTTGTAAGCCGTATGCATGAGCTGGGCATGGAGCCTGTCTTACCAGGATATTCGGGGATGGTGCCGCGCAATATTGGCGAGAAGCTGGGCTACGACGTGGCCGACCCCGGGCTCTGGTGTGGCTTCCCGCGTCCGGCCTTCCTCTCCCCTACCGACGAGCATTTTCAGGAGATGGCCGCCATCTACTATGAGGAGTTGACGCGCCTCTATGGCAAGAGCCGCTACTACGCTATGGACCCCTTCCACGAAGGCGGCAACACCAAAGGCGTAGACCTCAACGCGGCAGGCCAAGCCATCATGAAGGCTATGAAGGATGTCAATCCCGAAGCCGTGTGGGTAATCCAGAGTTGGCAGGAGAATCCGCGCCACGCGCTTATCGACTCGTTGGAGCCAGGGAGCATGGTGGTGCTCGACCTCTATAGCGACAAGGCGGCCAAGTGGCGCCGCGAGGGCGTGTATGGTCCTCACGATTGGATCTACTGTCAGCTGCTCAACTTCGGAGGCAACGTTGGTCTTCACGGGCGTATGGACTTCCTTATCGATGGCTACTACGACGTGCCAGCCTCTTCGGCAGGCCCCACACTAAAGGGTGTAGGAGCCACCCCTGAGGGGATAGAAAACAATCCTATGATGTGGGAGCTAATATATGAACTGCCGTGGCGTCCTGAGCGCTTCACGAGCGCCGACTGGCTCGATGGATATCTCAAGGCGCGCTATGGCGGCTTGGATTCCCTTGACCCACGAGTAGCTGAGGCTTGGGATTTACTGCGCCAGACGGTCTACAATATGCCTGTGGATTATCCGGGACAGGGTACCGTAGAGTCGTTGCTCTGCGCTAGGCCTGCATGGCACGCTCGCAGCGCTTCCACTTGGGGTTATAGCGAGCTGTTCTACGACCCCGCGCTGACAGAGCGTGCTGCCACGCTGCTTGAGGAGGCCTACAATCCAGCCCAGGCCCACGTCAACTATCACTACGACCTCGTGGAGACACGCCGACAGGCCAATGCCTACCATGCCAACCTGCTTCTGCAGCAGATGAGTCGCCTGAGCGACGCTGGGCAGATGGACTCTATACGCCCGTTGGCCGATGAGTTTCTGACGCTCATTCTCAAGCAAGACAGCCTGCTGAGCACTGTTCCCTTGCTCACCACATCCACATGGATACGCGCGGCGCAGCAGAAAGCGCCTGCCGACGACCTCGACGCACAACGCCTTTATCGCCGCAACGCCGCCCAACTCATCACCGTGTGGGGCGACAGTGTGGCCTGCAACCGTGGGGGCCTCCACGACTATTCCCATCGCGAATGGAGCGGACTGCTCCGCGAGCTATACTACCAGCGTTGGAAAGCCTTCTTTGACTGGCAACTCAGCGGCGCCGACCCAGCTCTCGTTCCCGATTTCTACCAGCTGGAGGTCGACTGGGTCGACCGCCAGACAGCCACCCCCCAGCCCTAACCCACCAAAGGGGTAAAGGGCCATCTCTGCACTGCCCCTTTACCCCTCTGGCCCTTTGGTGGAGTTTCCCCTAAAATCATAAGGCCGTGTCCCACGGCACGCCGGAAACTGCGGACAACCCCAGAATGGCTGCCCATGGCCTTCGCCTCGTCCTCTTTTCTTAACGACCATCCTCGCTCCGCATTGCGGACAAGTTGGAACCCCTTCGGCTTCAAGCTGTCCTTGACGCGCAGCTATTTGCTCAGTACTTAACGTCTCGGAGAATCCACCCTCCTGTTGAAACTCCTCGCGCCGCTTATTCAACAGACTCCTAATCATCAATTTCAGTCGTTCGCAGACTATCATCATCGTATTCAGAGCCACCTCCAAGCTCTGGTGGCTAAACCACGGACGATAAGGGAATTTTGAATCTCACAAAATCGGCTTTCGTGCAGAAAAATTGCAGCGTCACGGCGATTTGGGGCCATTTTTGGGGTCGAAATCGCTCTGACGTGCACAAAAATTGCAATCTAATGATGTAGTCAATGAAAGCTTCGCCTCCTAGCTGCTTCCTCAAGGAGAAAGAGGATATTTGTGGAAATACAATAAATTTACTAAATTTGCAAATAGTAATCTCAAACACCTTAATTAAGCAGCATGGACAATCGAATTAGATATCCCATTGGAATTCAGACTTTCTCAGAGATTCGTGAGAAGGGATATGTGTATGTGGATAAGACCGAGTCGATTTATAATTTGGTGAAATACTCCGCTAAATACTCTTTCTTGAGTCGTCCACGCCGTTTTGGGAAAAGTTTATTAGTAAGCACTCTAAAAGCTTATTTTGAAGGAAGAAGAGATTTGTTCAAGGGTCTCATTATTGATCAGCTTGAAAAGGAGTGGATTAGTTATCCTGTCTTACTAATCAGTTTAGCAGGCTTTAAGAGCGAAAGCGAAGAGCAATTGAGAGAATACCTCAATCATTCATTGGATGATTTGTATAAAGATTTTGGCTTTGTTGGCAGTTCTATCAACTTAGGAGTGAGATTGAAATCCCTTATACGTCATTGCTATGACACCATGGGTAGACAAGTAGTAGTGCTCATTGATGAATATGACAAGCCAATATTAAACGTGGTGCATGACGATGTTCTACGTAATAAACTTCGGAACGTCATGAGCGAGCTCTATGCTCCGCTTAAAGACTGCGACCCTATGCTTAATTTCGTTTTCATCACGGGTATCACTAAATTCTCTCAGATGAGTATTTTTAGTGAACTTAACAACATCTCCAACATCAGCATGCTGGATGACTATGCTTCTATATGTGGTATCACGCTTGACGAAATGGAGGCCCAGCTTCACTTTGGGATAGAATCATTAGCTCAAAAATTCAATATCTCTTTACCCGAAACCATAAAGAAACTCCGCTATTATTATGACGGTTATTCTTTCTGTGAAGACTCGCCTGAGATTTTTAATCCCTACAGTCTGATCAGTTGCATGCAGAACCGTAAATTCGACCCTTATTGGTTTGAATCCGGCACGCCTAATTATTTGGTCAATATGTTGCGTAAATTTAAGGTTGCACCATCAAAAATTGGTCGATGCTACGCTTCTGTTTCAGAATTTGATATCCCCACAGAAAACTTTACTAACATTGTACCACTCTTATATCAGAGTGGTTACCTTACAATCAAGGGGTATGATCCGCTCACTGAGCAATTCATCCTTGACATTCCTAATCATGAGGTAAGAATAGGCTTAATGCGCACTCTGTTGCCTAATTATGTACAGGACACTCTCTCGGCTTCAAATGTCATGGCTCATCTTGTACGTAGCATTTATGCTGGGGATATTTCCTCAGGCCTTGCGAATCTTAAATTGTTCTTCAAAGAAATTCCATACTGCGTTAACACTAATTATGAAGGACATTGGCAGCAAATGCTCTATGTGGTATTCTCTCTTCTAGGCGCCTGGGCTGATGTAGAAGTGCATACTGCTCATGGCCGTGTAGATCTGGCGATGATATTGGCTGGGAAATTGTTCTTGATTGAAGTAAAACTTAATGGGACGGCTCATCAAGCCTTAGAGCAAATCAACATTAAGCAATACTCCAATCGTTTTCAACGGTGTCCTTACCCATTATTTAAAATTGGTATCAATTTCAGCACTGATCAACACACCATAATGGATTGGATAATCCAATAGTTTCCCCATATCATCAACAGCCGGTTGCCTATATTCCATCTGTTTGAAAAGTACTCAAGTTGAAGGGGTAAATCGGCTTTCGTGCACAAAAATTGCAATCTCAGGGAAAATGACTAATCGCGAAGATGTAGGATTTCTTTCTTGATCCACATTATTACCATTAACGATTCCTTTCCTGCGTAGCCGTTGAGTACAAAGGGATTTCGGGGTTTCATCGGAGTAATTTTGTGCAAATATACTCACAATATCCCTGTATACCAAAAATCTTGAAACGAACTTTTCGTTTCAAGATTTTTGGTATACACACGTCTCTGATTACTGAACGGGTGGACTTGGGAAACATACATCGAGGGCCACGCCGCTGACAAGCTCGGGGTCGTAGTCGAGAAGCGGACGCTCCGAGCCACAACGCACCACTCGCGGGCGCCTATAATATTGCTGCATGTTGCAGACATCCTTGTAAGCGCAATCGAGAGTAAACGAAGCAAAGCTGTCGAGGATATCCAGAAGCGACACCATGGCATTGCGCGTCTGCTGGTCGTAAAGCGCAGCCGAGATGCCGGCGTAGCCCGGCTTGCCCTGCAGCGCGCCATTCACTCCCGAGATATCCTCCATGAGTTTTATTTGCAAGGAGAGCAATTCCTGTATCCCGATGTTGGTGCAATTATTGGCCACCTGCTGAGGGGCCTTTGCCCCAGGCCTATCCTTATAGACCACTATACCATTGTAGCGGCTCCACTCGCGAGCGATATCCTCCAAAGAAAAACCCTCGGGAAGAGCCTCCTCGGGAAAGAGGAGCAAGCCCTTGGCGCTTGAGCGTATTATCCAGTCGTAGAGCGTGATGAGGCGGTTGGCATAGCGCTGCTGGTCAATGATGTCCGAGACAAAGGAGTGGATCTCTCCGTCGATATAGGGATAAGCCTTCACCACGTAGGGATGCGAACCATGAGCATAGGGCGACGGCCCCGACGACAAGACGTGGCCCAGAGGCGAAAGAAAATAGTAGTGCCACACAAGTTCGGTGGTCCACTGGGCATTGATTCGCTCTGCTTTCGCACGATGGCGATTAGGCCCTTCCACCATGGCTGGATAATGATCCAGGGCGATACGAAACACCTCGCCCGTCAGCGGGTCGTGACACTTGTAATGAGCCTCGGCCTCGCGCCGCCACACCTCTATCACACGACACGCTGACTCCGACCCCGGCAATAGGAAGTCAATGTCCCCGCCTTGCCCCACACCAAAGCGCTCACTGCTCTCCTGAAGATATAGCTGATTGCGCGCCAAGGAATAAATCTCAGAAAGGCGCTGACAGTCGGCAGCCGAGGAGGCCAACTGCTGCATGAGGTGATGAGGAGCCACGTCGTGGATCTGGCCTATGATATCGATATCCCACGCGCGGAAGTCGCGCATCCGGGTGTCGACAAAGAAATGGGTGGGGAGGACAAAGTCGGTCCAGCAGTCGGTAATATTCTGGCGGTGGCCAAAGCTCTTGCGATGCACCACCATCCCACTGATAAGAAACTCCTCCATGGAGCGCGCATAGAGCTCGGTCAAGCGATTGAGCTGCATATTGGCGTGGAGCACTGCTGTCATCATCTCAGAGACAAGCGATGAACCATGCTCTCGAGCATAGCAGATGGGAGGCGTCCACTGCGAACGCCACACGCCCACGATGTTGCGCACCAGCCGACGTATAAGATTGTTGGTGAGAGCCACACCTCCCTCCTGAGCCAAGTAGTCGCGTTCGGTCATGGCTACTCCATCCACCATCACCGTCTCGCCCCATTGCTCGCCATAAGTGTACTGCTTAGCTCGCTGACGTTCGCGGCGAAATTGCGACATCAGCGACCATACTTGCTGCGCATCGCGCAGGATATCATTGTGGGTTGTAGTAGTGTTCATGGCCGCAAAAATATCTGCATGCCATGCACCTCCCACTTTAAGATGCACTCGCTATTCTTGGAGCATCTCCAGAAGCTCTTCGCGAGAGAGCGAGGCAGCCGTGGCCGTCCCCGCAAGCATGTCGTCGGCCAAGGAGCGCTTTGTGGCGTGGAGGCGAAGTATCTTCTCCTCGATGGTGTGTTGGGCTATCAGACGATACACCGTCACGTTGCGTCGCTGCCCTATGCGGTAGGCGCGGTCGGTGGCTTGCTGCTCGATGGCTGGATTCCACCAGGGGTCGAGATGCACCACATAGTTGGCCCTCGTAAGGTTGAGGCCCAGACCGCCAGCCTTGAGGCTTATCAGAAACACTCGCTTCTCCCCGCGCTGGAAAGCGTCCACCAGTTTTTGGCGCTGAGGGGCCGGTGTGGACCCATCCAGATAAAGAAAGTCAACGCCTTGCTTGGTCAGAGCATCAGCCACGAGCTTAAGATAAGAGGTAAACTGGCTAAACACCAAGATATTGCTATCATCTCCAGCACTCTCCAAGAGGTCAATCAAAAGTTGGGTCTTGGAGCTATCGGCTTGGAAAGAGGGCTCTACAAGGGCAGGCGAGCAGGCCGCTTGGCGCAGTCGGGTTATCTCGGCCAAAACGTTAAAATTCTGTGGATCGGCATCTTCATCGCTCAGCATGTCCTCAGCGCGTTGGCGTATGTGTTCATAGATGGCCATTTCCTCATCCGAGAGGTCAACGGGAAGTGTAACCTCACTTTTTTCAGGGAGCTCGTCTACCACCTCCTCCTTGGTGCGTCGCAGCATGAAGGGATGGATAAGGCGCTGGAGTTTCTTTGAGGTCTCCTTATCCTTATAGACCTCTATGGGGGTGATAAAGCGGCGCGTAAACTCCTCATAAGAGCCCAAGAGGCCGGGGTTGATAAATCGAAACAGATTCCAGAGCTCCGACAATCTGTTTTGTATAGGCGTACCCGTCAGTATTATCTTGTTTTGAGCGTGAAGAGTCATCGCAGCCCTCGACATCTGCGTGTCGCGATTTTTTATCGTATGAGCCTCATCCAGACATATCGTGCCCCACTGCTTGACGCTAAGCATCTCAGCCTCATTGGCCAGCACCCCATAGGATGAGAGTATCACATCACCAGGCCCCGCTTTCCCCACAATTTCGCTTCGGTTAGAAGCGCGGTTGAGCACGTAGACATTGAGCGATGGAGCAAATTTGTGGAGTTCCGATTGCCAATTGGCCACTACCGATGTGGGTGCCACCACCAAGGCTGGTCCTTGTGAAGCAGTATGGAGCAGGTAAGCGATGGTCTGCACAGTCTTACCCAGACCCATATCATCGGCCAGACAGGCTCCAGCGCCCCAACTGGTGAGGCGTGCCAACCACTGAAAGCCCTCTGTCTGGTAGCCTCGCAGACTCCCAAGCAAGGCTTTAGGCACCTCAGGATGGAGCTCCTGGCTCTTGACCAAGCGCTCTCGCATCTGAGCCAAGCCATCATCGATAGTAATCGCTACGCGCCCATGCAACACATCATCGGGAATCAACATAGCACCAATATCGGAGATGCGAAGCTGGCCATGGTCCTTCACAGTGAACGTCTCTAAGGCTTTGAGCTGGCGCAGGAGCAAGTCGTTGAGCTTCACAAAGTCGCTATCGGATAGACGCACGTAGTTGCCCACGAGATTCTCGCGCGATGAGAGAGCCTCAAGCAACCGCTTGATGGATAGACTCTCTTTGTCGCCTATTGTCACCTTACCCTCTATCTCAAACCATCCCTCTCGACGCTTCAGCGATGCCTGCCATTGCTGGGCCGAGGGATAGGAGAGTCGCAGTTTTGCCCCCTCGAGCCACTCCATCACCATCCCATCTGGGTTCTTGCTGACGATATCCATTAACGGTAGAATATCCTCCAACATGAGGGTCATATCGGTGTCTAAATAAGCGTCAACGCCAGCTTCTTCCAGGGCCGACGAGAGGAGAGCCATATTGGCGCCCTCGCGTTTCAACGAGCGTTTCACCCTATGGCGCGTGCCATCAGGAGCTTCATCAATAAAGACCTCATCCCCTTCGCCAGGGAGAAACAGCTTCTTCCCCTCGGGAAAAGGACGCACTCTACACTCCACAGTAAAGAAGTCGAGATTGAGGGGGGTGACACGCACTATCAGTCGCGAATCCCCCTTCACTATCTCGCTGCCAAGGATAGAGGAGCTATGTATCTCTATCTCCTTGGAAATCTCGGGGAGCAAGGTCTTCAATCTTTCTTCGGCTTCTCGCGGGAAAGTGGCCACCGAGAGCAACTGGATTAAGAGTCTCCACTGCACCTCGGTGAGAGGTATTACACTAAAGTGGCATTGGCCCAGCTCCTGAAGAATAGTGCTGACAGGCTTTTGCTGGAGGAGATTGCGCGACACGTTTGACTCTACCACCACCTTATCCCCCTGGGTGTCCATAATAATGTAAGGGTCTTCCTTCTCAATAGTGATAGGGCGTCGATAGTCGTCGTAGATACGATCGGTCCCTACCAGAAAGGGGAAGGCGGTCTCGGCCCTGAGTTGGGCCGTGCCCTCTTTGCTGAAAGCATTACGTATCTCTATATCCACCTCGTCCATATAGGGCGATTTATAGCCCGCATATGCTTGACTACTGAGGGGAGTAAGAGTTTTGGGGACGCTCCAATTGCCATTCTTCAACCGATACTGGGTGCAGACCGTGATATTGCGATGGCTATCCATAACGTAGGCTATGCGATTTTGCCTCTTTGCTGGCTCCTCTCTTCCTATAATCTTTTGGAGCTCGTCGAGCATCCTCTCCCAAGGAGCTGTCTGATCACGGATTAGGGCCGGCTGAGAACCATACATTCCCTCCAAGCGCTCTTTCTCATCGGCTTCGAGAGCAAGCAGACTGCTCAGCTCCCACTGGAGGATTTTTTGGTTGGGGCGCCATCCGTGAGGTATTTTATACTGCTTGTCATCAAGTCCACTATAGTTGGCCAGCAATATATAGAGAGCTTTAGCTAAGGGGGTACACGTAGTAAGGTCAAGACTGCTCAAACTCGGGCCCATTGGTAGACCTTGGGTTAGCTTTAGACTTAGGGTAATAATAGGTCTCCAACTCTCCCATTTTACTTTCATCATGGTATTGACAAGGGTGGTGAGATGGCGCTTATCTTCCAAATGATAGTAGGTCATCATCTGATAGAAAAGGTCGATGGGATTACCTATTATATTCTTGTACCTCACAAAAGGATTGGTAAGCTTGAACGACTCGGCCCAGGTGGCAGCCGCTTCTCTCCAATGGCTATGGGTGGCTTCATAAAGGGCCTTCAACTGATAGGCTACTGGAGAGCGAAGGCTTAGATCAGTAGCATTTTGGTATATTCCATGGGCACGATAGCGGTAGAGATTGAGGCGGTCTTCCATCTCCACACTATTCCCCAGCTCACTACCAATGCGGTCTATGAGAGAGAGAAATGGCGCGTCAAGACTTAACACTTCATCCTGAAAGGTCAGAAAGTTTATGAAGCCCGTGAAGTATTCCATCACTCTCCCTGGCGCCAGCTTCTTCCATAACCAATCGGCTTCGGGATGCTCCATCAGAAAAGTTATGACCTTGAAGGAATAAGAATTAGTAGGGCCACTGTAGGTATAAGCGCTCAGGTCAACCTTTACCTTAGGGTCCTGACATCTTAGCCATAATTGATTGAGCTTATTGGTTATGATATAATAATAGGAATCATCAAACGAAGAGTTTATCTCAGGCATTCTCTCGGCTAAATAAGAACGCACACCCCACCACAACCGTGGATCGAGAAAAAAGTCGGTCTCATCCCTGCCGAGAATCAAGAAACCGTCGGCATGGAGCCTTCGGCAGTAAGCCCCTTCGCTAAGGCGCCGTTTGCCATGCCCATAGTCGATGGCTCGATATGAGAAAGAATCGCCATGAAGTAAGGCTTGAGCCAACATCTCAATGACTTCTTGTGGATAGGAATCAAGTATCTTCTTCTGTTCGGGTTTGAGTTCTATCATTTCTTTTCCAATAAGATGAGTTAATTACAATCTTACAACACTGCTGTCCGGAGAAATTTTCCCTAACAAGGTTTAAATAATTAATAATTAATA
>JAJBVL010000086.1 GCA_020859845.1 Bacteroidales bacterium | reverse complement strand
CGCCGCAAGGTGATGTGCTTCAGTGTGTTATATCGTAAAGTGTCAAAGATAGAAAGTTACAACGGATTTTCTTCCCCACCAAACATTTTTACACTATTTTTGTTGCTGGGGTCTTATTTAACGCCTCTTAACTCTTTTGGGCATGTTTTTGCCCACTAAAGGGAATAAAATAGGGCAAATAGCGTAGGGAGAGTGGCGGAGCATTCCCTTATAATTGCTACCTTTGTAAGTAGAATTTTTCAACATAGCCAAAACAGATGGATCAATCGCTACGCCCTCGCATCCTTGTGGTGGAAGACGACCCCACCCTCTGCGACACCCTCCAGCTCAACCTTGAGCTCGAAGGCTATCAAGCCGACGTGGCCTACACAGCCGAAGATGCGCTCAAGATGGACCTGGCGCCTTATTCCTTAATACTCCTTGACGTGATGCTTGGCGAGATGAGTGGGTTCAAGCTTGCACGCCATATCAAGTCGACACCGGCCTTGAGCCACATACCTATAATATTTTGCACCGCACGCGACAGCGAAGATGATATGGTGACGGGCCTCAATCTCGGCGCCGACGACTATATATTCAAACCCTACACCCTGCGCAATGTGTTGACAAGGATCAAGACCGTATTGCGCCGAGCACAAGCGGCCACCCCCACTCCCTCCCCCACCCTCAGCTATGAAGGCTTGGTGCTCGACCTCGACTCCAAGCGCTGCACAGTGGATGGCAAAGACATACGCCTTATTAAAAAGGAGTGGGACCTGCTGGAGCTACTTCTAAGCCATCAAGGCCGCATCTTCACCCGCGAGGAGATCCTCAAGCGCGCCTGGCCACAAGAGGTGGTGGTGCTGGAACGCACCGTGGATGTCAACATCACTCGCCTACGCCAAAAACTCGGACCTTACGGGTCGCATATCGTGACACGCTCAGGCTTTGGATACGGATTTGAATAGGATATGAACGTCAGCCAAGCGCCATCGAGCCGCATCTCTTACCCCAACCGTCTCTTCTTGCTCCTGATGCTTGTGTCGTGGGTGTTGGTAGGCTGCTTCTTAGGCTTTCAATACGGACGAGAGAAGGAGTATAAAGCCTCGCAGCTCAACCAGCTACTACAGTACTACAACCATCAGATGCTTGATGAGCTGGAACATGGAGGCGATGCACGCACTTTTGAGAGAAGCCATAACGGACCGTTGCCCCACCTACGCGTGTCGGTCATCGACCGCCAAGGGCATGTGGCCTTCGACAACTCGCTCGACAGTGTGGAGGCTACAGGCTCCCACCTTGACCGTCCCGAGATAGCTGCCGCCCTGGAATATGGCGAGGGCTACACCGTGAGGCGCCATTCTACCACCACCGACGCCACCTACTTTTATTCGGCGCTGGCTGGCGACAGCCTCATCGTGCGCTCAGCGGCGCCCTACGACGTGTCGCTTACCGAGATGCTCGACGCCGACAAGGTGTTTCTATGGTTTATGGTGGGTGTGACGTTGATCATTAGTCTGATGGGATTCATCGCCACACGCTCTCTAGGCCACACCATCACACGACTTAGCCGTTTTGCCCAGCGAGCCGAGAGCGGCGAGCCAGTCCTTGCCGAGGAGGCCTTCCCCCGCGGCGAGTTGGGCGACATAGCTCGCCATATAGTAAACCTCTACGTGGAGCGCGACCGTCAGCACGCCGAGGCCATACGCCAGCAGCAGGAGGCCGCACGCATCAAACGCCAACTCACCAACAACATCAACCATGAGCTAAAGACACCCCTCGCAGCTATCCAACTATGCCTGGAGACACTCCTGGCCCACCCTACGCTCGACACCTCGCGCCGCCAACAGCTCTTGGAACGGGCCTACGCCAACAGCGAACGCCTACACTCTCTGCTTGTAGATGTAGCCACCCTGACGCGACTTGACGACGGATACCAAAGCATCCCTCGCCAAAGGCTCAACCTCTCGCACATCGTAGAGGAAGTAGCCCATGAATACACCGACATGGGTCTACCCATCCACCTCCACATCCAGAAAGATCTGTGGATAGAAGGCAATGAGGGGCTGCTGGCCACAGCTCTGCGCAACCTCATCAACAACGCCAATGCTTATTCAGGAGGCACAAAGATCGACATCACGCTCCAGCGTCTGACCGACGGCGAGATAGAGCTCGCAGTGGAGGATGATGGTCATGGGGTGGACGCCGAGCATCTACCCCACCTCTTTGAGCGTTTTTACCGCGTGGACAAAGGGCGCAGCCGCGCCAATGGAGGGACAGGCCTTGGGCTGGCCATCGTAAAAAATGCGGCGGCCTTTCATGGGGGCGCCGCATCGGCAACGCTCACCTCCACAGGAGCGCTAAAGGTAGTCATCAGATTCAAAAAAGCTGCGCCAATACCCAATTGACGCAGCCCGTCCCCTAATCCTTTTGCCAATAGTAACTAAGGGGGAAATTGCAAAAACGCACTGCTAATTAAGAGGTTATGAGGCTTGAGCGGCGTATGTTGCCACCTCGGTCTGCGGGGCAGCCAGCAGTTTGAGGTCGGCGCGGAGCATCTTGCGAAGGTTGGAGACAAGTTCCTGCTGTTCCTGCATCATGTTGAGGTAGACGTAGAGCACGGCCATATGAGCAGTGTCGGTGTCGTGGAGCAGAGTGTAGATACGTCGGCACTCCAGGGCTATGGCATCCTTCACCTTGTCGCAGCGGCGACGGAGATTGTCGACCAGCGTGGGGTCGACCATCATAGCACCCACTCCGAGCAATTCAATAGCCGAGCCTATCACCTCGCTCACTTGTCCGCATATAGGGCGAGCCTTTGCCGACACCTCCGCGTCGAGAGGGCGGAAGTTGTTGTCGACATGGTCGTGGCATGCCTCGGCTATACGTAGCAGATTGTAGAGCATGGCCAGCTGACAGTTGTTGATGGAGTGAAACCACGCGCTCTTCTCAATAGCCACGTCGGGCGACATCTGGCGCAGACAGAGTGTGGAGCGACGGCGCAGGTCTTTGAGTATAGCCTTATGGCGTCCAAGTGACGTCACCTGACGGTCAAGCGCCTTGGCATCGTCGGCCATGAAGGCGCGAGTCACCTCCTGCTGGGCAGCCAAAGCATACTCCAGAAACTTGTGCTCGTTGTCCATCATATAGAGTTTGAGCAGCGGCCACGCCTTCTGAGGATCTTCGGCGGAGATAATGCTCTCAAAGAGAGTGGTAGCGGTGGTCTCTTCTTCCTTTTTGCGACGCAGATTGCTACGCACCAGGATAAAGATGGCCACGATGGCCGTGAGGACTATCACGGTGGTGCCTCCGAGATGCATCAGCGACACTATCAAGGCAGCGCCAATAAAGGCCACGCCGGCGGTGATAAACCATCCACCAATCACCGAGATGACACCCGTGATACGAAACACGGCACTCTCGCGGCCCCAAGCGCGGTCGGCCAGCGACGTACCCATAGCTACCATAAAGGTGACGTAGGTGGTAGAGAGGGGGAGTTTGAGGGAGGTGCCAAGAGCAATGAGCGCGCCCGCAAGTACCAGATTGATACTGCCACGCACGAGGTCGAAGGCAGCGCCATGCTCCATGATGGTTTCTGTGGTGTCTAAGCGGCGAGCAGTCCAGCGGCGCACGTTCTCGGGAGTGTGGTTGACCACCCACTGCGAAACTCCCAGCGACAGACGCACCAGTCGGCGCGCTATCCTCGACGAGCCAAACATCTCATCCCCGCCATCCTGACGCGACAGATTGACCGATGTGTTGACCACCTTACGAGCCTTCTTGGAGGTGGCCAAGGCCACAATCATGATAATGCCAGCGCCGATAAGGAAATAGATAGGCGTGGAGGCGGCCCCGTTGAGCGAACCCATCAAGAAAGCCTTGGGATCACCATTGCCGTTGGCCACGAAGTCGCGGAAGGAGTCGAAGCCCGTCAGGGGCACTCCGATAAAGTTGACCAAGTCGTTGCCCGCAAAGGCCATGGCCAGAGCGAAGGTGCCAGTGAGGACTATCACCTTGAATACATTGACCTTTAGCCAGTAGAGCATCTGCATCAATCCCGTAAAGCCCACCATGCAAGCTCCAAGGAGCCAGAGCGTGTTGTCCTTGACCCACTGCTTCACGTCGGGGGTCATAAACGAGAGATCCTTGGTGCCCTTGATGAGGAGGAAGTAGACGATGGCCGTGATAGAAAGGCCACCAAAGAGACCAATCTTCCACCCCAGATTCTTCTTGTAATTGAACGTAAACCACAGGCGCGAGAGATACTGCACCAAGGCGCCAAACACGAAAGCGATGGCTACCGAAAGGAAGATGCCTATGATCACCGACAGAGCCTTCTCGGTGTTGAGCAGGTCGGCCAGCGACAGGCCGGTGTGGTCGCTCGCCAGCTTGAAGAGCGACACCGCAAAGGTGGCTCCCAGCAGCTCAAACACCATTGATACGGTGGTGGATGTAGGCATTCCCAGCGAGTTGAATACATCGAGCAGGATGATGTCGGTCACCATCACCGCCATGAAGATACATATAAGGTCGTAAAACGAGAACTGCTCAGGGCGGAAGATGCCATGACGGGCTATGTCCATCATGCCATTGCTCATCACCGCCCCAATGAAAACCCCCAGGGCGGCAATAATGATAACGGTCTTGAATCGCGCTGCTCGCGCTCCGACGGCCGAGTTGAGGAAGTTGACTGCATCATTGCTGACGCCCACCGACAGGTCAAAAACAGCCAGTAGAAAAAGAAAAATAATAATCCCAATAAATACATATTCCATAATGGTTAGTGTCTTTGTGTTGTGTTAACTTGCTTTTGTTTCTGGTAGCAAAATTACCATCGCCACGTTTCATGATTCTTTCAGAATTATTACAAGAATATTAAATCTGAGGCGAGGGGCGAGGGTGGCTTATTTAAAATGATTGTAAATTATTCGGAGAAATCCTTTGTGGTGTAACACTTTTTTCAGACCTTTGCACCTGTAAAAACAAACGCTAATCATAACCATACGATGAGATTAGATCAACTGCCTACAGGCCATGAGGCCATGATCGTAAAGATACTCGGCCATGGTGCCTTTCGTAAACGCCTGATAGAAATGGGGTTTGTGAAGGGGCATGTGGTGAAAGCCCTCCTCCACGCCCCGCTCCGCGACCCTATAAAATACTCCATACTTGGCTATGAAGTGTCGCTACGACGCGCCGAAGCCCACCTCGTAGAAATCCTCCCCGTAGAGGAAGAAGCCTCATATGACCCAGCGCCTACCAGCTCGGAAGGCAAGACCCACAGCGACGAAGCCACACCCAGCCTCTCGGCGCGCGAGACCTACGACGAGCGCCGCCACACCATCAATGTGGCTCTCGTAGGCAACCCCAACTGTGGCAAGACGTCGCTCTTCAACGTAGCCTCGGGAGCCCGCGAGCATGTGGGCAACTATAGCGGAGTGACGGTAGATGCCAAGCTGGGGTCCTTCAAGTACAAAGGCTACAATATCAACCTCATCGACCTGCCAGGCACCTACTCCTTGGCCTCCTATTCTCCCGAAGAGCTCTACGTGCGCCGCTATCTCAAGGATGAGACCCCCGACGTGATAATAAATGTAGTAGTGGCCTCCAACCTGGAGCGCAACCTCTACCTCACCACCGAGCTTATCGATATGGACCGCAGCATGGTGATAGCCCTCAACATGTATGACGAGCTGCAACGCATAGGCGACAAGCTCGACTACAAGTTGCTGGGCGAGATGATAGGTGTGCCCATCGTGCCCACGGTGTGTCGCACAGGGGAGGGTGTCAACCAGCTCTTCGACACGGTAATCAAGGTGTATGAAGGGCAGCACGAAGCCGTGCGTCATATCCACGTGCATCTCGGCGACGACATCGAACGCCAGCTGCGCCGCCTCATCGACAAACTCAAGGCCGATGGCTATCTGGAGCCCCGCTTCTCCCCTCGCTATATGGCTATCAAGCTCCTGGAGCACGACAAAGAGGTGGAGGACGAGATAGCCAAGAGTCCAGAGGCAAAAGATATACTCGACCTACGCGACACCATCGAGAAGCGCATTGAGGCCATTCGCAAGGAGGACATCACCTCGGCCATCGCCAGCGAGAAGTATGGCTTCATAGCCGGCGCCTTAGCCGAGACTCTGGTGAAGAGCAACAACAAGCCCTTCAACACCACCCATATTATCGACACCTTTGTCACCAACAAACTCTTCGGCTTCCCTATCTTCTTGCTGATAATGTTTGTCATCTTCTGGGCCACCTTTGAGATAGGACAATACCCCATGGACTGGATAGAGGATGGTGTAGACTGGCTCAACGGACTGGTGAGCCGCGTGATGCCCGACGGAGCGCTCAAGGACCTCATAGCCGACGGTATTATAGGAGGTGTAGGCGGGGTGATAGTGTTCCTGCCCAACATCCTGATACTCTACTTCTGCATCTCCTTTATGGAGGACTCGGGCTACATGGCTCGCGCCGCCTTTATCATGGACAAGCTGATGCATAAGATAGGGCTCCACGGCAAGTCGTTCATCCCCCTTCTGATGGGCTTTGGCTGCAACGTGCCGGCTATCATGTCGAGCCGCAGCATCGAGAGTCCCAGCAGCCGTATCATCACCATCCTTATCAACCCCTTCATGTCGTGCTCGGCGCGATTGCCCATCTATGTGCTCCTCATCGGCACATTTTTTGAGAAGCATGCTGCCCTGGTATTCCTGGGGCTTTACATCTTGGGTATCATAGTGGCTATGGTCACGGCCAAACTGCTACGTCGCTTCTACTTCCACGCCGACGTGACGCCCTTCGTCATGGAGCTTCCACCCTACCGTATCCCCACGATGAAAGCCTCGCTACGCCACATGTGGGGCAAGGGCGAGCAATACCTCAAGAAGATGGGAGGCGTGATCCTCGTGGCCAGCATCATCGTTTGGGCCCTCAATTATTTCCCGCTCCACGACGAAGACTCCACGGCTATCACACCCGAGGGTACCCCAGTGGCCCAAGTCGACGACTCAAAAATAGATCCCAACCGCGACTCTTATCTGGAGATGATGGGCAAGTGGGTCAATCCCGTGATGGAGCCCCTGGGCTTCCACTGGCGTGCCACAGTAGCCGCTGTGGCCGGAGTGCCCGCCAAAGAAATCGTTGTGTCCACTTTAGGTGTTTTATATACAGGCGATGAGGATATCGACGATGCATCGCTGTCGACGCGTATCACGGCTCCCAATCCCGTTACTGGGAAGCCCGACTTTACCACCCCGGCAGCCCTTAGCTTCATGATCTTCATCCTGCTCTACTGCCCTTGTATCGCCACGATTACGGCCATCGTCAAGGAGACAGGGAAGTGGCAATATGGAGCCTTCTCCATCGTCTACAACACCCTCGTGGCTTGGCTTCTCGCCTTCGGGGCCTACCGCCTCGCTCTCCTCTTCTAAGCCACCTTTGACTCTTGACTTTTGACTTTTGACTCTTGACTCTTGACTTTTGACTCTTGACTTTTGACTTTTGACTTAAAAAAACCGTTTTCCACCATGAAAAAACACCTTGCAAATATATTAGTGGCTGCTCTCATCCTCGCTGTTGAGAGCAGCTTTTCGTCTTTATGCGCTGTCAATGAAGCCGGTGTAAGCCATACGCTTGCTCAAGAGCGCAGCCAGAGCGTCGACAGCTTAAGGTATCATCTCAGATTTCATATTCCATCGTCAAAGGCTGAGCCAATCCGCGGCCAAGTGGACATGACGCTCTTCTATAGCTCTGCCCAGCCCTTGGTCATTGACTTTTGTGGCGACTGGGTGGATAGCGTGGCCCTTGTCGACGAGGCGCCAGTAAAGATATCATGGGAGGATGAGCATATCATCATACCCTCAGAGGTGCTTGGGCGTGGCTCCCACACTATCTCTCTGCAGTTTGTCAGCGCCGACGGCTCTCTCAACCGCCACGACGACTATCTCTACACTCTCTTCGTGCCAGCCAATGCCAGGAGTGTATTCCCCTGCTTGGACCAACCCGACCTTAAGGCACGCTACACCCTGGAGCTTGACCTGCCCGAAGGATGGATTTCCCGAAGCACATCTCCGCTGGGCGAGGCAACACCTCCCCTACCCTCTTATCTCTTCTCGTTTGTGGCTGGCCGCTTCCAAGAGTGGACCGACACCACAGCCTTCCCTACTATCACCCTCCTCTACCGCGAGACCGACCCTGAAAAAGTGGGGCAGCTACCAGAGATAGGCCAAGAGGCACGCCTTGCCCTCCAATGGCTTGAAGAGTATACGGGGATAGAATGTCCGTGGCCACAGCATGGATTTGTCATCCTGCCCGGCTATCAGTTTGGAGGAATGGAGCATCCAGGAGCTATCCAACTCAATGCCAACACCATCTTCCTTGGGCCTAATGCCACGACCGAAGAGCGCGAGAAACGCTTCGAACTGATAGCTCACGAGACCGCCCACTTGTGGTTTGGCGACCTGGTGACGATGCGCTGGTTTAGCGATGTATGGACCAAGGAAGTGTTTGCCAACTTCATGGCCTCCAAGATGGCTCGCGAGCAATGGCCAAAGGCGCCCCACGACCTCTCCTTTCTCCGCATGTATCAAGGACCGGCGATGGCCACCGACCGCACCGACGGCACTCATCCCATCCATCAGGAACTCGACAATCTCAACGCCGCCGGCCTCCTCTACGGCAATATCATCTACGACAAGGCCCCGGTGATGATGCGCCATCTGGAGGACTATATCGGAGCCACGGCTCTGCGAGAAGGCCTGTGTGCCTATCTCCAGCGCTATGCCTTCGCCAATTCCAGTTGGGACGAGCTGGTGGCAATTCTTGACAGCGTGGCTCCTGAGCGCGATGCCGAGGGCTTCAGCCATGCGTGGGTCAAGGAGGCAGGCATGCCCCGCTATCGCATTGAGCCGATGGGAGATTCTTTAGTAATACTCACCGAGGATCCACGTGGCCGAGGACTGATCTGGCCACAAAAAGCACAAATAGGCCGCTTGGTGGGCCGCGAGGTGGTGAGCTACCCTGTAGAGCTTGTAGTTGAAGAAACCACAATTGGCTGCTCTCCCGACTCTCTGCTGGTGAATCTTGACGGCAAAGGGTATGGACAGTGGGAGATGGCCTCGCCACTCTCCACCTACCAAGCAGCTTGGCCCGCGCTTACCGACGAGCAACGTTATGCAGCCGCTATGATCCTCTATGAAAACAATCGCATGGGTCTTCTCCCAGCCAGCGAGCTGGCGCCTTTCTTGGCCGAAAAGTTGGCCACTGAAGGCAACGAGGCCGTAGCCAACGCCATGGCCGACTATCTTACGCGCTTGGTGTGGGAAATGGACGGGGCTTCTCGCTCGGAGTGGGAACAGCGTCTGTGGGATATGAGCCAAGGGGCGATGCTCCCCTCGGTGGAGCTTAAGCTGCTCCGTGGGCTCTCGGTCTGGGCTTGTGATAGCACAGTGGCCGAGAATCTCTACCACCTCTGGTCGACCGGCTCACATCCACGCCTCGACCCTCGCGACTTCATGACGCTCGCCTACCACTTGGCGCGTATCATGCCCCAGCGAAGCCCAGAAATCCTCTCCGCTCAACGTCAACGCTTGAGCAACGCCGACATGATAGCAGAGTGGGACTTCATCAGCCGCGCCTGCACGCCCGACAGCGTAGCCCGAGCCGCTCTCTTTGAGAGCCTGCTCGAGGCCGACAATCGCCGCATTGAGCCTTGGACTGCCACCCTGCTCGGCCTGCTCTGCGACGAAACCTATCCCGATGAAAGCCTCCTATACCTAAAGCAAGGGCTGGAATCGCTGGAGGATGTGCAGCAGACGGGCGACATCTTCTTCCCCACCTACTGGCTGCGCGCCCTGCTGGGCTATCAACGCTCGGGAGAGGCCATAGAGATTGTGGATGGCTATATCGCCTCACATCCCGACCTCAATCCGGCCCTGCTCCGCAAACTCCGCGAAGCCGCCTATCCTCTCCGCGCCCTTCACCAGCAATAGCCAAAAGGATAATTGCCACCTAACGAGAGAAAAGTTGTAATTGTAAAAGGGGGGCCTCACGGCTCCCCTTTCATCGAGATATGAGAAAAAGTAGGGAAAATTACTGTCGCAGCACCTAAAAAGACTGCGCCAGTTAGGCGTTAAAGTAGACTTATATGGTCTACTAATTCAAGCTGCAAATCTAAACACTTTTTTCTGATTCGACAATACTTTTTTTCGTTTTCACTTTCATTAACCCTAGCTTTATTCCATAAATATGACCAATCACGGCGCCAAGCACCATCACCGCCGCCGAAACTGACAAGACAAGCACCATGCCACCAGCCGACAACAAGAGCGGCATTACTAACACTCCTATTATGGCGCCCACCTTGCCAAGCATCGAGGCAATACCAGAGCCAGCGGCGCGATCGCCTGCCGGATACACCTGATTGGGGAGGATAAACGTCACGAGGTGAGGGCCAGCGTTGAGAAACACCTCAAACACCATGAATCCCAGCAGCGACACCCACACCGGCCACCTCAGGAGATAGGCCACCAGCAGTAGCAGCAACCCCAGCGCACACACCACAAAACCATTGCATAGCATCTTGACATGCGCCTCGCGCCTTACGGCACAGAGTCCAAGTATAAAACCAGGGAGAATAAAGAAGTTGATCCACGTGGTGATTTTTACCGAGTTGACCACCCGCGCCATTCCCTCGAGCGACGGGTCCTCGAGCCCTAAGGCCATGATCAGCACGGGCAGAAACACCCCTATGCCATACACACCCAGGCCCTCGCATGCCCAGGGGATGCCACAGAATATCACCTTCTCAAGGTTGGCCCCGCGAAACATATCGTCCCAGGGCGTCTTGGTGTTGGGCTTGATCTGTACCCACTTTATCCTCATAAAGAATGTCAACAGACCCGCTCCCCCCAGCAGCCATATCAACACTGGCCAGTCGGAAGCCTCAGGATGGTCGGACAGTATCCAGTAGCTGAGAGCGGCTGCCGCTATAAATCCTATAGAAGAGGTGGCTTTGGCTATGCCCACCATAAACAGCGCCCATCGCTTGGGAAGCAACTCGGAGATATAAGCACCGTCGAGCGAGTATCCCCCGCCCACACCGAAGCCTATCACCGTGAGCCCTACAATCAGCCATCCCACCGATGGCAACCAATAGACGATGGCCGCGCCTGCCACAATCATCAGCGGACAGAGCCTAAACCATCGGCGATAGCCCTGGGCATCGGCCCAGCGGCCTACGAAAAGAGAGCCAAGACTAATCCCTGCGAGACCAGAAGCGCCTATAAGGCCTTGAAGGAGAGGGGAAAGATGGGAATGCCCAGCGAGCTTGAGCATTGGGATGATAATACCGGCAATCGTAGACAGGGCAGCTCCTATAATCTGCTCCATCGAGGCCACGGCTACAGTCCAGTAGTCGCGTCCTCGCAATGCATTTGGCAAAGGTGTCATATAAAGGCAAAAGGATTTTCATCTGCAAGCAAAACGCCCACGGAGCCACAAAAGTTGAAAAAACCGAAATTTTCTGCCCCGAAAATTTGGCGGTTTCAAAAATAGTGTCTAACTTTGCACCGCAAAACAACGATGGTGTCATAGCTCAGTTGGTAGAGCAAAGGACTGAAAATCCTTGTGTCCCC
>JAJBVL010000092.1 GCA_020859845.1 Bacteroidales bacterium | reverse complement strand
ATTTGACTTTTTCCTAATGCCTCGGAAATCTGTCAATTTTTTTCAGTTCAAGTCAATATTTTAAAATAGGAGTGAGCAGGGTAATGAAGTCGTTTGTTGCCATGTGGATAGTGATGGTCGGCATTTTCATGTCGGCTACTACACACGCACAAGTATCTGATACCCTTTCTCTGACTGTTTACTTCCCCCGGAGTGTGGCCACAATAGAAGGCGATTTTGCTGGCAACAGCGCAAGAATCGACAGCGTGGTGCATGCCGCTAAGGGGAGGGAGCTCCTCATGGTGGAGGTCAAAGGCTTTGCCTCGCCCGAAGGCGCGTTGGCCTTCAACCGACGGCTTGCCACAAGGCGAGCTGAGAATACCGGTGGCTTGCTGCGCAGCCTTCTGTCTCTCCCGGCCGACATGGTAAGGACACAAGGCATGGGTATCGACCAGGGAAGCGTCGAGGCTTATCCCCGTCTACGCCGTAGCGAGGTGGTGATAACTATGGCCCCTCTACCCCATTCTTCTGTGGTCCCTTCTCCAATCATTGAGCCAGAGGCGGTGGCAAGCTCTGTTGATACCATTAAAATGGCCAAAGAAGTGGCTCCTCCCGAGCCTACCGCTCCGATGGGTTCTTCTGAAGTTTCCATGAGCGTAGCCCCTCTGAGATATCCCATCGTGGCTCTCCGCTCCAACCTTCTGCTCCCGCTGCTCAACGTAGGAGCAGAGCTCCCTGTTGGCGACCGCTGGAGCGTAGGCCTTGACTACTATTACCCGTGGGCATGGCGCCGGAGCGACCATAAGAATTGTTTCCAGCTCATTTTTCTTTCAGCAGAGGGAAGATATTGGCTGGGTGAGCGCCATCTGGAGAATCGACTTTTGGGCCACTCGGTGGGCGTCTATGGCGCTTGGGGCTACTTTGACATAGAGCATTCATGGCATGGCCACCAAGGCCACGGCTACAGCGTAGGCGCTGATTACCTCTTTGCGAAGTCGATTGCCAAGGGGCGCTTGCATCTGGAATTTCAGATAGCTGTTGGGGCGATATGGAGCCGTGGCGCGCAGTGTTACGACGTGCTTTCCCGTGGCGGTCATCTCATACGCGAGCGTGGCCATAAGAAAAACTGGAATTACGTAGGACCTACCAAGGTGGCCGTGTCGCTCGTATTGCCCCTCTTTAAGAAAGTTACCCCCAAGCCCGTGTCTGTCTTATGAAGCCTTTTCATAGCTTTTTGCTCCCCTTGGTGGCGTTTCTGGCCCTGCTCGGCTTCACTGGCTGCCAGCGTGACCCCCTCTATGACCTCACCAACAATCTGCTCGTAGTGGTAGATATAGATGGCAATGTGGTCAATATGACTACCACCCCCGATCCAGAGACGATGTATGTGGGCTTGTATGACCCTACTACCCATGCTCTAGTCACGTCAGGATATATCCCAGGCGTGAAAGGTACCATCGAAGCCGATCCTTCCACCTATGATGTCATAACCTTCAACTTCGACACCGAATACACCCAGCTGCGCAACACCTCCAATCTCCTGCTCGCCGAGGCTTACGCTTGCGGGGTGTCGCAAAGCATCAACCGCAGTTTTCGCTCGCTATGCTCCATGCTTTCCACCCGGAGCTACGAGGAGGAGGACATAGTGTATCCTCCCGACTATCTCTTTGCGGGGACCAAGGATGGAATCATGGTGCCTAAGCGCGATGATGGCTCCATCTTTACGATCAGCCTTGAGGCTTCGTCGCTGGTGGAGACGTGGCTTCTGGTGATAGGCACCGTAAGCGGCATGGACTATGTGGCCTCGGCCGAGGCGTTTGTGACAGGACAGGTGGAGGGCATGCTTATCTCCGAGCGTCAACCTACCAGTGGACCTGCTACTCTCTACGTAGAGTTGAAGAGCAACCCCGCTAAGACTCAATTTCTCAGCACCTTCAACACCTTTGGGCGTTATCCCAGCGAGGACGGGGAGGTCTACGTGGTGCTTAAGGTAGTGGACACCGACGGCAATGAATATTCCTATCAATGGGATGTCACTGCGCAGATGACCGATCCACTCAACACCGCTCAAATCATCACCGTCGACCAAGAGCTCAGCTTCGAGGGCCAAGAAGTGGGAGGAGGGCTGGAGACCTCAGCCGACCGCTGGGAGCAGACAGAAATCGACATTGCCATATAAATAGTTAATACGTAAAAACTACCCAATCACAAATAATACAAACGAAAATCATAAACAAATAAAAGCAATTTTAGGAACAATGAAAAAGTATCTTTTTCTTGCATTGGCGGCAATAGGGATTACCGCCTGCACAAGCGAAGAGGATGTGAAAGTGGCACAGGACACACCCACTATTAAGTTCTCGGCCGTGGCTCAAAAGTCATCGCGTGCTGCTATTACAGGCACGGCTTTGCCTGAGAATAAGCCCATCTATGTGGCCGCCTACCACGAAAGCACCTCGGGATTTGCTAAGTATTTTGAGGATGTGAAGTTTGAGCCTCAGGGTTCTGGCAGCGGCGTTACTTACAATTCTGCTTTCCCCTACACCTACATGAAGGACGGCAAGCTCCACTTCTCGGCCTACTACTGCGAGGACAAGGCTCCTACGGCCTCGTGGTCAGCCGTCAGCGGTGGCTCAGCCATCGAAAAGCTCATCCTTACCTTTACCGACCTTGACGCCAAAACCGATGTGTGCGTGTCGCGCGTCACTAAGACTGCCGACCTGAGCACCACCTCGCCTGGTACCACCTCGCTGTCGTTTCACCACGCCCTCTCATGGATCTGCGTCAACTTTGCTGGTGCTGGCGACAACGCTCAGAAAAACGACAACCTCCTTATCCGCAAGGTGCGGGTAGGCGGCATCCACAAGAACGGTACGCTGACAGCTACTCTCTATGATGGCACGGCCTCCGACTACTATGACACCCGCTTGGGGAGTGCCAACTTCACGTGGGTAGCTTCGGATGAAGCCACAGAGCAGGTATTTCCCGCCTACGCCAACACCGCCGAAGGTATGAGCTATGGCGACGCTTCCAATGCTGACTATGCCGGTCTGCTCGTAATCCCAGGGAATGCTACCTCGATCAGCTTTGACTATTGCATGAAGACAAGCGACACCACCACGTCCGATTGGATAACCCACACCATCAACCTCTCGGGCAACACTTGGGAGCCTGGCACTCGCTACACCTACAATATCTCCATCTCCTCTCAGCAGATATCATTCACCTGCTCTGTTGACGGATGGGTCAACAACGATACCGACTCGTCAATCGGCGACTAACCATGGCTTGATTAGATGCCACGTTTTACCACTGCGTTATATTGCCCACTACTCATGCTGCTAGCCTCATGCAGCAGCGACTCTTCACCCAGCCCTGAGCGCGAGGGCCAACAGCCCATCACGCTCAGCGCCTCGGGCGAGGAGGTCTCGCGTGTGACAGGCCCTCTCAGCGCCGACTATGCTATGTATATCGTAGGGTTGCTACACCACGATGGCCACACTAGCGCCTATATCGACGATCGACCATTTACTCTCGGTAGCGACAACCTCTGGACTTCTACCTTCTATTGGCCATTGAGCGGCACGATGGACTTCTGCGGCTACGCTCTGCTGCACCCGTCGGAGCATAAGCCCAGCGTGGCCTACTTTACCGACGCTGAGGGGCAGGTGGGTTCCTTGACCCTCGACTTCGGCACTACGCTTGATGGCACCGACGACCCTCTATGCTCCAATAGAGTGGTGGGGGTAGAGTGTCCCTACAATTCATCGGTGGCGCTCAACTTCTCTCACGCCTTGTCGCGCCTCACCTTCAACATCTCGGCTGCCGACGATGAGACCAAGCAGCGCCTCAAGATAAAGTCGTGTACTATCTACGATATTGGCCTCAGTGGCGACGTCGCCGTAACGTATGCTGCCGACCACGCTCCCGTATTCTCCTGGACATCGGCTGGCGAAGACGACTGTAGTATCGATGCCACCTCCACCTTTGTAGAAGAGAATCCTCTCAGCTTCTCTCTCAACATCCTCCCCCAGCAGGCTGCCACTTCTTTTACCATCACCTACACTATAGATAATGGCAACGCAGTGGACACGCCCTCTTACCTTACCCCCGAGCTAACCTATACCTCCGCCTTCCCCGCCATCACATGGCAAGCCGGCATGGAGTATGTCTACAATCTCAGCTGCTCACTCACAGAGTTTACCTTTACGGCCTACGTGGCTTATTGGAAGATAGAGATCGACCTACTTACTAGCCTTAAGGACTGGATCGATGGAGGGGAAATCCTGGAGCAGCCAGGAGTAGAGTAATCACATCATCTATCCACAACATCGCAATGAAACCACTATACCCTGCCGCCTTGGCACTCTTTGCCGCTCTCGCTTCATGCTCCTCATCCTCCTCTTCCGAGCCTGAGGTGGACAATCCCCCCACCGCCGCCTCTACCTCTGAGCTGGCGTTCTCGGCTCAAGGAGCTGCCACCTCCGCCTCATCATCATCGAGAGCCTACGAGGAGACCCCCACCACCTACTATTATCCCCTCGATGAGGATATCGAAATAAAGCTGCGCGCCTACCATCGAACCTCCAGCGGGAAGACTATGGAGTATGATGGCCAGCAGGATATACCTCTCACCTATCAAGGCCCCTATCGCTCGCGCGTGGCCAGAAATTATTACTACCCCCTTTCTGGCACTATGGACTTTATGGCCTATTGCGCCGTGACGCCCCATACGGTCACCGTGGCCAACGATTTCTCCTTCATGGAGGTCGACTTTGCAGATGCGCTTCAGGGCGACGACGATGTGCTTTACGCCATACCCGTCAATGACGCTCCGTGTGGCAACTCTGCACAGACCCAGGACCTCAACTTCAACCACTCCTTGGCCAAACTCTACTTCAGCATACGTGCAGCCGACAGCTTTGGCCAAAACTCAATCACAGTCACCGGCGTGGATATCACGCGTTGCTCCCTCTCGGGCAAGATGACCATCTCCAACGATGGCGGAGCCTCGGGCTCGTATTGCTCATGGGAGCCTTACGACAGCCGCCTTCACAATACGCTCAACGAGAGTTTCCCTCTCACCACCACGTCTCATGAACACTTTATCTACGTGGTGCCATCGGAACAGACCCACGTGCGCCTGCTCTATAAAATCAGCTACGAGAACGGTGACGAGAAGGAGGCTACATATATCAACCACAAGCTCGACCTCACCGACCTATACTGGGAGGAGGGCCATGAATACCACTATTCGTATATTATCTACGAGAATGTCATAGAGGTCAACTATATTGACTTCCAGGGTCACGATGTTTGCACCCACTGCTTTATAGATTCCTACCTCGAATTCTAATCCCCCCGTTAACTATGAAACAATATCTTATCGTTGCCCTCTCCCTGGCCCTCTGCCTGCCTCTCGGCGGTTGTAAGGACGATGAAACACTCATCACCTCCCCCAGCGAAACCTCCAGCTTTACCATCTCGGCCATCGGCGCTTCTATCGATGGCGGCTCGCGTGTCACCTACACCGAAGAGTATCTCCAGAGTGGACTCGGCGACCTGAAAGTGGCGTGGGAAGCTGGCGACTCTTTCAAACTCTACGAAGCCACGGGCGACGACTATACCACTCCCAAAGGCACTCCATTGGCCACCTTTACTATCAAGGATGAATACGACGGCCTCAACTATGGCATCTTCATCTCCGACACTCAGATGACGCTCGACAAAAGCATCCACTATCTGGCCGTCTGGGAAATGGCCGAGGAAGATGACTGCCCTTATATCCAATCCACTAAGGGGGGCAAAAAATATCTTGTGCAGTATGGCGACGGCTCTACCACCCACCTAAAGTATGGCGACAAGATGATAGCCAAGATTAGCTATACCGACAATACAATCAACACGGGAGTCGACGGGGTGACAGGGGCCAGTTTCCCAGCGCTCGACCACGGCAATGTCACTCCCTATATCCATTTCTACCATCCCGAGCATTTCGTGATGCGTGTGCGGATGAACGGCTTCCTATATGATATCCCCGAGGGGGCTTTGCTGCGTGTGTTTGGCCTCAAGGGCCTTGATTTGTCCGCCTCCGTGCAAGTGCGCCTGCAATGTGCTGGCTCTTCCAAAGGTGCCACCACTGGCACGCTTATCGATGTGACGGAGGCTGACAGCTCAACGGGAGGGCTGCGTGGGGTGTTGGGGTATTCAACTCCGGAGTCGGAGAAGGGTACCACCTTTGTGGCCTATCTGATGTGTGAGGAGGACATCCTTGAGGACGTAGATCAGATACTCTTTTCCCTGTGTGATGACAACAACGACGATACGTCCGATCATGGCAATAGCTCGCAGGACCGCTACGTGTGGCAACTTCAAATGCCCGGCGATTTCAGCTTCAAGCATGGTGAGTTTTGGAAGTTTGACCTCACGGAGTATACGTGTCGTCCTGCTATAAGGTTGAATCAAGACAATCTCGTTTGCTGGGGCGTCACTGATTTGGGCTCTAACGACATTTCAGAGCATGGCTACTTCTATCAGGTGTTCAATCCCACGCCTGTGGCCAAGGACGACACCGAGATCCTGACCGCCGACCTTTCGGCCGCACACTACTACACAACCTTCTTCAAGCCCACTTATGGCTATACGCAGAGCGAGTTGGAGAGCGAAACTTCAGCATTAATTACCAATCTCATGAAGAGCGGCTATTTCGACGCCCTCGCCGAGGATTATTGCTTGGCTGGGATTTTCAAGAAGACGGACGGAAAGTTCGGCTCAACGACTGCCAGTTATAATGCCTTTAATGGGATTACCGAAGCCGACGTGGTGTATCAGAGCCGTGGAGGCATGTGGCGTACACCCACTGCTCCTCAGATTGACAATATGATTAGGGATGGGGATATTCAGGTAGAAAGCATCACTACCTATCAGGGGAGTGTGTTGTGTTATAACCCGACTAGGCATAAAATCTTCCTGAAGTGGAACAATAATTTTCAGGAATCTGCTTCGGGTAACAATGTGTTAATAAGAGAGGGATATTGCTTTCTCTCCACACTGACCTTTGCCACTAATGTTAGTTCCAAAACTTCAACACATGATCGTATCACTGGCTATATGTTTCCTAGCACATCTACCGAGACAGGCAATTTGGTAACTTCCCTGACTACTTACCAGTTGTTTAAGGCCACCACTCTCCGGCCCGTGCTTGACGTAGAGTCGATGAACTATGCCTTCCAATGAATCCTTCTGCTGTAAGGCTCATCACAGGGTGGCGCATAAGCGACATGTGGCCGATGGCGCCATAGTTGCTACGGAGCATCATGCGGTTGCTAACGCTCAGCGGCAACGACATCACCTGCCCAACGAACCCCGCGGAGAAGCGCACCTCCGTCACCAATGAGCCAGAAGGTAGAATCAAGTATTCCCCTGGATTTACAGACCAATGCACACCCTCGAGCATAAACTCCAACATTCCGCATTGTGGCAACACGTGCATCGTATGCGCTGCCCGATTACACCTGACAAACATCTCAGAGCTGGGAGGAAGAAATTCTACTGTGTCCATGGCGCAAAGATAAGCAGAATCCACCAAATGTGAAAACATCGCCACAGTTTGTATAACATAAACCTCAAGCGGTCAGCGTAATTTTGCCACAGGAAAACCAAAAACTAAACATATGCAGACAATTAAATTGAGCAACGGAGTGGAAATGCCCCAAATCGGATACGGCGTGTATCAAGTAAGTCCACAGGAATGCGAACGCTGCGTGAGCGATGCCCTTAGCGTGGGCTATCGCATGATAGACACGGCTCAGGCCTACCACAATGAAGAAGGTGTGGGCGCGGCTGTGGCCAAGAGCGGTCTGCGACGCGAAGAAGTGTTTCTAGTGTCAAAGATCTGGATTTCTAATTACGCGGCCGACAAGGCGGCGAAGTCTATCGACGAGAGCCTGCGTATGTTGCGCACCGACTATATCGACCTGATGCTGCTCCACCAGCCGTTCTGCGACCGCTACAATGCGTGGCGGACACTGGAAGCAGCCTACAAGGCAGGGAAGGTGAGGGCCATCGGGGTGAGCAACCACTTTGCCGACCACTTCATCGATCTTGCCGCCAACTCAGAGATAGCGCCGATGGTCAACCAGATGGAGACCCACGTCTTTGACCAAGAGCGTGCGCTGCGTCCTTTCCTCGACGAATATGGCTGTCGCCTGATGTCGTGGGGGCCACTGGCAGAGGGACGCAACGGCCTGTTCACACAGCCGCTGCTTGTATCCATCGGCAAGCGTCACGGCAAGACGGCTGCACAGGTGGCGCTGCGTTTCCTCTTGCAAGAGGGAGTGATCATCATTCCCAAGAGCGTGCGCAGGGAGCGCATGGCTGAGAATCTCAACATTCTCGACTTTACCCTGACAGACGAAGAAATGGACCAACTCCGCGGCCTTGACACCGCCCACTCGCTCTTCTTCGACCACCATGACGGCGAAGTGACAAAAATGTTTATGGGATGGAGGGGACTAGTATGAGACCATATATAATTTGCCACATGATGCAGTCTGTCGACGGACGCATCGACTGCGCCATGACAGCCAAAATTGACGATACCGACCACTATTACGAAGCCCTCGACTCATTGGATTGCCCTTCGCACCTGAGCGGCAAGACAACGATGGCCATGCACGAAGCTTTGCCTGGCACATTCAAGGCTGAGGACCCCATGCCGATAGGCAAAACGGCATGGCATAAAGCCATTGATGCTGCAGGATATACCGTTGTTGTTGATACTCTCGGCACACTCCTCTGGCGCACGGCCATCGTGGAGGGAAAGCCGCTGCTTTGCATTGTCAGCGAGGTGGCACCGAAAGCCTACCTCGATTATCTCGACAATCTTGGAACTTCATGGATAGCCGTTGGCAAGGAAGCTATCAATTTGCCGAAGGCCATGGAGTTACTGCGAAGCGAGTTCGGTGTGGAACGCTTGGCAATAGTAGGCGGTGGCCATATCAACGGCTCCATGCTCGATGCAGGCCTGATAGACGAGGTGAGTATCATGATAGGCCCGGCCATCGACGGACGCCGTGGCTACGCCGCCGTGTTCGACGGCATCCTAACCAGTCGGGAGCCCTTCATGCTCTCGCTGAAAAGCGTGAAGCAGTATAGAGAAGGTACCGTCTGGCTAAAATATAGTGTACGTTAATGTCTCTTTGGGGTTGCCTTCGTCTGGGGGGCGGGCGAGGCCGCCCAACCTACGATGTCGCCTGACGCTAACGCCCGCGGCGGCAGCTATTGTAGTGTGCCGGCCCTCCGCCGCTGTTGGTGTGACGGCCCTCCGGCACACACGCAATGGCCGAGGGGATTATGCGGCTACGCCGCCACTTGCGGCTGAGGCAGCCGCGCAACATGGGCGGTTGGGGCAACCGCACTACATAGGCTGCCGCAGAGGAGTTAAGAGAACGTGAATAGTTCGGTTAATGTTAATTTGAGTCTTTTGGTAATCGGATGGCTATCTTCTTGCCGTTGATGATGTAGATGCCGGCTGGAAAGATTCTATTCTTGAGGTTTGTTAATAGAAGAAATGTACTCATTAAATTCTTGTACGATAGCTCCCAAGTTAGGATTATCAGGCCGAGATATTAGAGCTACAAAGTTTTGGTTTCCCTCCTCGTCGTATACGATTGAACTGATAAAAGCAAATCCTCCTTTTTGCATGGCTTTTTCAGCCCAGCCTCGGAATAGCCTATCTCTTAATGCTTGTTTCCCATCACCAGTATCACAGAAATAAAGGACTGTATGGTTATTTAGCCTAAAAAACTCGAATAAGATTTCAAGAATGGTATCTCGGAGCTTTTTATCCTTTGGAGATGGCTTGTTGCTAACATTTGAGATAATAAACTGATACGTGTCATCAGAGATTAAGCTTTCATCAGGCATAAAGTAAATGGTATACCTTACATCGAAAGCTGTGATTAAACTATAAGCTCCTTCACATATATAAGGAAAAATAGGATAAGGAAGTCGCTGATTTAAGGAGTCAAGATCTAACTCTACCATATTTCTATTGTAGTAGCCTCTTGACCAGTACGAGCCTTGAAATCTGCTTTAAGTTCCTCAGTGATTGAGTCAATCCAAGCCTGTTTACGGCGTTTGGACTCTTTCAATCGTCGTAAAGCTTCTTCTCGTGTTATTTTGGGAATTGGTTTGTCCATAAATTTATTATAGTTCTGGTAAATAGAGAATACTTCTGAAACCACCTTAGTGTTTCCATTACAAAGATAATGCTTTTAGATGAAATAGAGTTCATGAAAGATAGGCATTTTGAAAATGGGCTGAAAAAATATCGACCTATGGAGGCGAGCCTCCACAGGTCGATTGTGCGGGCGGACTAAAAAAGATGGCTTATCGGATGGCTATCTTCTTGCCGTTTATAATGTAGATGCCGGCTGGAAGAGCCTGGATCGAGGCGGCATCAGAGGTCTGCTTTACGAGAGACATTGAGGTTGAACACGCGGTAAACGCCATCGAATACATTCTCTGCCTCAACAGCTGCGATGCCGGTCTCAAACGAGTAGGCCTCGATGTTGAGGAAGTCTTTCCATATATCGGGCGCCTTATAGTCGTCAAGCGCGGAAGCATGGACGTAGATTTTGCAAGTACTCGTAGGCACATAGCTAAATGCCGTAGAGTCACAGGTCGGTGGTGTCGTGGGTTTAGCATATATCTCTTCCAAACTCCAACAACAGTAGTATTTGTTAGGCGTTGATACTCAATATTATGCGTGTTAAACAGTAGAAAAGTGGTGGCGGTGGGTTCTATGTGGGTTCAGAAACCGAAGATTTAACGTTTTTAACCTTCGTTTACGCAGAATGGTGAGTTGAGGTGGCAAATATGTGGTTGAAAACTGGCCTGTGAAAAAGAATAAAGGAAAGGCACGGCATGGCAATTTTCTTTTTTTGAAGGCTCCACCTTATTATAATACGGGCAGGAAAGATTGCTTCTTCCCTGCCATTCCCGCTCAACCTTGCCGCTTGCCAAAGCAAGTCATCGGCTCTGCCGCTTTCATAGCGAAGCGGAGAAAGAACTTAACTTTATTCCAAGGGCATATATTATAGCCCTTACATTAAGTTGAAATGAGAGTAAATACGCATAAAAAGGCCACATTCCTGCTCGCAGACAATGATTGAGCCGCTGAAAGACATCGTCTTGGAAAATACGCAGTAACTTTGCACCCGAAAATCATAAGTTACAGAAAAATATGACAGGTTCAATCAACATACAATCGTGCGAAGACGCTTTGTTCTTCAGCTACATCACGCACGACATGTACTGCGACCATCGTCTGCCCAACCATGGGCTGATGTACGTTCGCTCAGGCGTGCTCACCGTTGAGACCGACACTGAGCACATAGAGGCTCATGCGGGCGACTATATCTTTTGGCGACGCAATTGCACGGCGCGGATGAAGAAGCAGTCGGAGGGCGATACGCCTTTCCAGGCGATTGCCATTGCCCTTGACAGCAAGTTTCTAAAAAGCTACTTCAACGAGCATCTGCAAGGCAAACGGCTGCCCATGCAGCAAGAGGCAATAAAGGCTCCCGCCGTGCCGCTGCTGCACAGCATCAAGATTGACAGCCTGTTCATGTCGCTCATTCCCTATGCCGACCAAGGCCTTTCGCCTGACAGCGAAACCATACGATGGAAACAGCGCGAGGCTGTGGGCCATCTGCTTGAGGTTGACGAGCGGATGTATGCCACACTGTTTGATTTCTACGAGACGTGGAAGATTGACCTGGCAGATTTCATGGAGCAGC
>JAJBVL010000029.1 GCA_020859845.1 Bacteroidales bacterium | reverse complement strand
ATTACCTCTTCGACCCAGGGGACTGCAATACGGGCATTACCGAATGCTTACGATAGTTTAATATAAATGTGACAGTCACTTATTTTGACGATATTTTGTAGAGCAAAAGGTCGCCTACGTTATGATACACCTCGTCAAAAAGCTCACGGCAACGCGCTTCGGTCAATTTTATCTTGCCGCCTACCTCAATAAAGTCCTTGAGTGTCGGAGACCCGTTATAATTTACAGCCGTAGCATGCTGGCCATTGTATCCCTCATAAGAACGTGTGAGGTCATAGGCCGGAGCCAGATGCCAGCGGTGTTTGCCATCAGTGTCTTCTTTCACCAAGAATGAGAAGTTTTTGCAATGATCGTCCTTGTTGTCAGTGAGATAATTGAAAACCATGCGGCGATACATTTCTTCCACATATTTAGCGTTTTGAGTCACATATCCTGTAAGCGCCAATAGATTGCTATAGTCCAGTACAGGCTGAGCGAGGGAGAGGCATAGAAGCCCTCCTGCAGTGGCGGTATGAATAAGAAAGTCCGCGAGGCAAAAAAATATGGCTCACCCGCCGTAGAAGTCGAGGCACTTCTTATCGAAAACTTTGGTGGGTGGGAAGAAAAAATTGGGGAGGTGTTGGTAGTGTCGGGATAAATGCGTAACTTTGCAGCCGCAAAACCAACACAAAACCAACCAACTTCAACAAACTAATTTTTTAATGGCAACAAAAATCAGATTACAACGTCATGGTCGCAAGAACTATGCGTTTTATCCTATTGTAATCGCCGATAGCAGGGCACCACGAGATGGTAGATTTATTGAAAGGATAGGTTCTTACAACCCCAACACCAATCCTGCTACAATAACATTGAACTTCGAGCGGGCTTTGTATTGGGTCAACGTTGGTGCTCAACCCACCGACACCGTGCGCAACATCCTTTCCCGTGAGGGCGTGCTCCTGATGAAGCACCTCCAGGGTGGCGTCAAGAAGGGCGCTTTCGACGAGGCTGAGGCTCAGCGTCGTTTCGATGCTTGGAAGAGCAAGAAGGACGCCAGCGTCAACGCTCAGCGCACAGCTATCGCTTCTAAGAAAGAGCAGGATGCCAAGCAGCGTCTTGCCGACGAGCAGGCAAAGAACAAGGCCAAGGCCGAGGTCGTAGCCAAGAAGCGTGCAGAGGCAGCAGCCGCCAAGGCTGAGGCTGAGGCTGCAGCAAATGCTGAAGCTACTCCTGCTGAAGAAGCTCCCGCCGCAGAATAAGATATTCCAGAAGCGAGACATTCTCTCAACACACACTAATGCAGCGGCCATGAGCCTGACGGCTCGCGGCCGCTGTAGTTTTTACCCCCACCATGTCCACGCGCCTGAAAATAGTCATCAACCCAGCGCTGAGGGCCGACGAGGCTCTCGCCAGCCTGATAGCCCGTATCCCCGACCACTTTGAGGAGATGGGCCAGGAGGTGTTTCGCAAGCGCAACGTCGTGCGCCGTCTTCCCTTCCCCGCGGCCTCAGTGCCGGTCATGGCCGTGAAGCGCTACAAGAAGCTGGGATGGCTAAGGGCTGTATTCTACTCCTTTATGGGACGCAGCAAGGCCGAAAGAGCATACTGCTACGCCTTGGAGATGACGCGCCGAGGAGTGGCTACCCCCCTCCCCGTGGCCTATATCGAACGCCGACGCTGCAGCGGACTCATCACCGAGAGCTACTTCATATCCGCCTGGCAAGACCTACGCCCCATCAAGGAAGGGCTCCACGACGACAGCGACTATCGGCCAGCGATGGCCCTGGACTTTGCCCACTTCATGGCCAACGTGCATCGACAGGGCATACTCCACCACGACCTCAACTCGGTCAACGCTCTATGGAGCCAAGACGCCGACGGCCACTACTCCTTCTCGCTCATCGACAACAATCGCATGGCCATCCTCCCTCCCGGCAAAGAACCAACTACACGTCAATGCATAGAAAATTTAAGCAAATTTGCAGTGTCGGAGAAAGTGGTGAGAGGAGTGGCAGAAGCGTATGTGGCTGAGCGAGGTTGGCCTCAGGAGAGGGTCAACGATATAGTCAACAGCACCTTAGACTTCAATCTCCGACGCAACAAGCGCCGACAAGTGAAAGCCCGATTGAAGAAGCTTTGGAGTTAGGATGGTTTTATATTTATAGGGAATTTATTAATTTTGCGCCATATATCCAAAAACGCGCAGCTCTCCATCGGCTGCTACTTATCAAATAGAAATGGCCACCTATAATATCCGCGCCCTTCAGTTGAAGATCCTCGCCATACTCAAAGCCTTAGACAAAGTATGTCAGGAACACAACTTGCGCTATTGCCTTGTGGGAGGCACCCTCTTGGGCGCTGTGCGCCACAGAGGGTTTATCCCGTGGGACGACGACCTCGACATATCTATGCCTCGCCCTGACTATGAGCAGCTGATAGCCCACGCCAACGAATGGCTTCCAGCGCCCTACGAGCTTGTATGCGCCGAGAACGATCCTCTCTATCCTCTCCCTTTCGCCAAGATACAAGACGCATCGACCACCCTCATCGAACGCCGACACCTCCACTATCTCGGCGGCGTATACATCGACGTGTTTCCCTACGATGCTTACCCTACAAATCTGATAGCCCGATGGTGGCAGTGTGCGCAGTATGCCTGGCTCAAGCAAGCTCTCTACCTCGTGCACCGCGACCCCTATAAGCATGGCCATGGGCCCAGCAGCTGGGTGCCACTCTTGACACGCAAGCTCTACTCGATGCAAGGCATCCAGAGCCGCATACGCCGCGTCTTGACGCGCTACGACTATGGCAAAGCCAAGTATGCCTCAAGCTACACCGATGGATGGCATGGTGTATTGCCTAAGACCATCACCGACGTCTATGTGCCCTACACATTTGAGGGCGAGACGATGATGGGCATCAAGGACTATGACCCATATCTGCGCAATATGTATGGGGAGTATATGACGATACCACCGGTGGAAAAACGTGTGCAGCACAACTTCCACTATCTCGACCTCAATACCCCCTACCGGGAATATCGCAACACTCACCCTGAAGAAGAGCGATGAACGCCACACCCCTAAAAATAGCCTTTGACGCCAAGCGAGCCCTACTCAACACCACTGGCCTGGGCAACTATTCGCGCTACGTGATAGCCACGATGGCTCTCCTATATCCCAAAAACCAGTATTTGCTCTACTCTCCCAGCGCAGCTCGCGAGAGCCTTAAGAGTCGCGTGGAGGGCTTTACTGGTCTGCCCAACGTCACCACGGTCCTTCCGAGAGGAGGATGGCGGCGGGCTGGTAGCCTCTGGCGCTCGATGGAGATTCCCATTCAGGCAGCTGGCGATGGGGTAGATGTATATCATGGGCTGAGCAACGAGCTGCCACTCAACCTTAAGCAGACAGGAATTCCCTCGGTGGTGACCATCCACGACGTGATATGGCGCCGTATCCCACAAGACTACGCCTGGATCGACCGCCACCTCTACGACTTCAAATATGGACGCTCGGCACGCTCTGCAAGCCGCATTATCGCTATCAGCCAGAAGACCAAGGAGGACGTAGTCAACGACTTCGGCGTTGACCCCGAGCGCATCGACGTGATCTATCAGAGTTGCGACCCTGCCTTCTCCCAGCATATCGACCCCACGCGACGCGAGGAGATAAAGGCTAAATACAAGCTCCCCGAGCGTTTTATCCTCAGCGTGGGCACCATCCAGAGCCGCAAAAACCAGTTGCTGGCCGTAAAGGGGCTGCGTGGACTGCCTGCCGACGTGCGTTTGGCCATCGTGGGACGACGCACCCGCCCCTACGCCGACGAAATCGACCGTTATATAGCCTCCAACCATCTAACGGACCGCGTGATGTGGCTCACCGACGTGCCATTTGCCGACCTCCCCTATCTCTATGCCTTGGCGCGATGCTCATCCTACACCTCGCGCTATGAAGGCTTCGGACTTCCTGTGGTGGAGTCGCTCTCGGTGGGAACCCCCGTCATCGCTGCCACAGGCTCCTGTCTTGAAGAGGCTGGAGGCAAGGCCGCCGTCTATGTAGGCCCCGACGACGTGGACGCTTACATCCATGAAGCCTCGCGCCTCGTCGACGATGCTTACTATCACGACCGCCTGGCCAAGGAGGCCCCACGCCAAGCCCGGCGCTTCGACACCAAGCGCATGGCCGAGCAGACGATGGCCACCTACCAGAAAGCCATCCTCTCCCACATCCTTTAACCCTTTTCCCCTTTGGCTCCTTACCTTTTTAGCTTTTACCCTTTTAATCCCCTCCCTCCCCCATAGAACAATCTCCCACGCGGCGCGTTATAGTAGTAAAGAACGTATAAAACAACTCGTAACGCACTATTTATTATGAAAGCACTCATTGTTCTTGCTATCATCTTTGCAGTGATAGCCATAGGATTTCTGATCGCCACAATTTTTATGTCGGGTGGCAATCTCGTATTTGTTTCGATAGGCGCTGGCTTGGCTCTCGTAGCTTTCATCCTCGCCTTTGTAGCCTATGTGGCCAAGACCAAATAGCCTACACATAGCCTACATCGCATCTTTATTATCCACCATATACTTCACCGCCACATCGCGCACCCCTTTAAGGCACTGATGTGGCGGTGAAGTTTAAATTTTTTGGGCTCGCTTTATCACTTTTTAAACCTCTTTTAGTAATTTTGCAGTTCATTCGTATTATAAATCATTTGTCACCATTTTTCATGTTTTATCTTACATGCCAGTGAATCAAAAATACGTTTATGGCCTGATAGGCTACCCGTTGGGTCATTCTTTCTCGCAAAACTACTTCAACCAGAAGTTTGAAGCCGAGGGAGTGGATGCTTGCTACATCAATTTTGAGATCCCCACCATCGACGACTTTAAGAGCGTCATTGCTGACACGCCAAGGTTGGCGGGCCTCAACGTCACTATACCCTACAAGGAGCAAGTGATTCCCTTTATGGACGAGATGGACGAGGATGCTGCCAAGATTGGCGCTGTCAACGTCATAAAGATTATCCCTGCCAAAGGAGGGAAAGTGAAGCTGAAGGGATACAACAGCGACATTATCGGCTTCTGCGACTCCATCCGTCCTCTTCTCACCCCTGAGCGCAAGAAGGCTCTCGTGCTCGGCACCGGCGGCGCTGCCAAAGCCATCTATCAGGGCCTGCTCAATCTGGGGGTAGAGCCCACCTACGTGTCGCGCACGCCGCGACCTGGTATGCTCTCCTATGCCGACCTCACCCCCGAGGTGATGGATACCCACAAGGTGATAGTCAACACCACGCCCCTGGGGATGTATCCCCATATCGAGCAGTGTCCCGACATTCCTTACCACCTCTTGACCCCCTCCCACCTGCTCTACGACCTGCTCTACAACCCCGACACCACCCTCTTCATGAAGCGCGGGGCGAGCTATGGCGCCGAAACCAAAAATGGCCTTGAGATGCTCCTGCTCCAAGCCTTCGCTGCTTGGAATATATGGCAATCATAACAATCTTAAGTTAAGAGATAAAGAGGATGGTTAAAGATGGAGCCCCAACGTTAAATCTACCCCCAAGGATATACCAACGAGAGCCAACTCTGCGTTTTCTGAGCAGAGATCAATAATACACAGTGTGGAATATCCTCTACCAGAGAGACATTTCTTTAATAACCAAAATATGAAAAAAACAGCTAAGTGGGTCTATATTGGCCTCATTATCCTGGTGCTTTTCCCCTTTGAGAAATTGGGGTTGCCCCAGTACATCACTCCAGCCGTAGCCCTCTTCTTGGGGCTTATCTTTGCCTTTGTTTTTGAATGTCCATATCCAAAGTTCAACAAGAAGACCTCCAAGTATCTCCTCCAAGCCTCGGTGGTGGGTCTGGGATTTGGCATGAATGTCAACGAGTCGCTCAAGAGCGGTTCGGAAGGAATGTTGTTTACCGTGGTGTCGGTGATCGGTGTGATGATTATCGGCGTGATGGTAGGCTACTGGATGATGATCAATCGCAAGACATCGTATCTCATAGCCTCGGGCACCGCCATCTGTGGTGGCAGCGCCATCGCCGCTGTAGGCCCTGTGTTGAAGGCCAACGAGCATGAGATGGCCGTGTCGCTCGGCGTCATCTTTATCCTCAACGCCATTGCCCTCTTTATCTTCCCCCCTATTGGTCATTTCTTCGACATGTCGCAGGCTCAGTTTGGCACCTGGGCAGCCATCGCCATCCACGACACCTCGTCGGTGGTGGGAGCCGGCGAGGCTTATGGCCAGGAGGCTCTCCAGCTTGCCACTCTTATCAAGCTGACACGTGCCCTATGGATTATCCCCTTGGCGCTGTTTACCATGGTCATCTTCCGCGACAAGTCGAGCCGCATCTCTATCCCATGGTTTATCTTCCTCTTCATCCTCGCCATGATTATCAACACCTATTGCGGGCTTCCCGAAGTGGCCAGCGAATGGCTCGTATGGCTCGCCAAGAAGGGCCTTGTATTGACACTGCTGTTGATAGGCGCCAGTCTGTCGCTCAAGACCATCAAGAGCGTTGGAGCTAAGCCTCTGCTGCTGGCTATTATCCTCTGGATAGTGATTGGCGTGAGCAGCTTCTTTGTGGTGCTCAACACCATCCCCTGACGACGACGCGCGTGATACACCGTCTACTTCACACCATCCCCTTGCTGCCGATACTTCTGGTAGTAGTGGGATGGTGTGTTGCGTTGGATAGGTTCATGCCCGAGCCACGCTTGCAGATTGTGACCGACGAGGCTGCATTTTGGGAAGCAAAAGTGGAGAGATACCGCGTAGGCGCCACGTCGCAGAATTGCATCGTGGAGCTGCGCCGCTGCGGATTCTCGCCCGACACTCTCGAGCCTTGCCAGCCGCTCTTGGCATCCATCTACATCACCGACTTCGAGCCACGAGTAGACGTGGACGATGTCTTGATCTTCAAGGCTCAGCTTTCTTCCCTCGAGAGCCATACCTTTCTACCCGATGAGCTCGACTATGCAGCTTTGCTTAAGCGCCAGGGAGTAAGCGTCAGCGGTATGGTCAACACGCGTCAACTGATTGCCGTTGACACTCCCCAGAACTTCTCCACCACATGCCGCCAGTGGCGACAGCGGATAATAGAGTTGCTGCAGGATGCCCCTCTCCAAAGCTCCACCCGACAATTCTTAATCACCACCATCACGGGCGAGAAAGAATGGCTGACGAGCGACCTCCGGGAGATATATAGCCGCTCAGGCCTCTCTCATATCCTGGCCTTGAGCGGTCTCCATGTGGGCATCGTGATGTTGCTGATAGGGTGGTTGTTATGGCCGCTACGCACGTTTGGCCAACGCTCATGGTGGGTTGTGGCCATCATTGTAGCCTTGTGGGCCTATGCTGCCCTGACGGGCTTTTCGGCTTCGGTGACACGCGCTGTGGTGATGACATCGCTCTGGCTTTTAGCAGGCCTTTGGCAACGCCACTACTCGCCCGTCAACACCCTTGCGGCAGCAGCTATTATCATTCTCGTGGTGGCACCCGAGCAACTCTTCAGTGCGGGGTTTCAGCTATCGTTTCTTGCAGTGCTCGCCATCTTGCTACTGGCGCGCCCCCTCAACCCCATCGACGAGCATCGCTGGACACTCCACCGCATAGGTCTTGCTTTCACTGTCCCCATAGCTGCTATGATAGGCACAGGTGCAGTGGCTGCTTACCATTTCCACACCTTCCCCGTCTACTTTCTTCTCTCCAATCTTGCCACAGGGCTGCTGCTCACGCCGCTTCTCGGTGGGGGATTTCTGGTGGTAGCGCTCGAAGGTCTGGGTTGGCAAAGCGCTTGGGCCTGCAAGGCTGTGGATATACTCTACGCTATCCTGGAGTGGATAGCGCGTAGCGTAGGCAGCCTTGAAGGAGCATTAGTGACAGATATCTACTTCCCCGCTTGGTGGCTCATCATCTACGGAGCAGCCATCCTGACGGCTCTGCTATGGTGGCATCAGCGTCAGAGGCGCTATATTGCCGTCAGTGGATGTCTCGCTTCGACGTTGGTATTGCTGGCCATCTTTACTCCCGAAGAGGCCGATGGCACTGAGAGCCATCTCTACATCGTGGGGCGCGGCCGATTCACCGAGGCTATCTACGGGCAGGGCAACAGGCTGAGCATAGATTGTCGTATCAACACCGCCAATCCTCCCTCCAATCCATTCGCCATCAAGCGAATGCTACATCAAGAGGCAGAGCAGCGCTATGCACCCTACATGTCGCGTCGGCGCATAGCTCGCCTCGATAGCATGAAGCCTTCAGTGGATTCTCTCGGGGTGGAGTATCACCCACAGGCAATTACTCTCGGAGGGACTACAATCTTGCTCCTGGGCCACCACTGGGACAGCGACACTATGCTTTGGCGCTATCAAGATAGACATATCCCTTATCTTGTGGTGGAGCAAGGCTTTAAAGATTCGTTGGAGATAGTGGTGGAGCGCTTTCGACCCGACACCATCGTGTTGGGGAGCAGTCTCAATAAGAAGTGGCGTCTGGCTTATGGCGCCTGCTGCGACAGCATGGGCCTCCCCTACTTCTCGCTACGCGACCGCTGTCTTCATCTATCGGTACCCGAAGAAGCCTTGAGCAGCCATTGATAGCCCCGCGTGAAGTAGGCGCGATGAAAGTCGGCTTCTCTCACCACCTCATCACCCCATACTACGATATCCAGGTCGATCACTATCTCTCCGCAAGCCTTGGATTGAGGCGTGCGTCCACGAGCGCGCTCATACTCCTTGCACACTCTCTGCAGGCCGTCCCTATCTCCCCGGTAATAGCCCGTGGCCACGGTGTTGAGATAGTCGGCATCGCGCCCGTTGAGGGCTGGCGTAGAATAGCAGGGCGATATCTCCAGATGGTCAAGCAGACCATCCAGAAAGTGGATAGCAAAGAAAATCTCTTGCTGACGCTCAGCCACGTTGCTACCCACGCTTAGCCACACTTTGTGGGGCTGCTGCTCGTCTCTATCGTTGAGGGACATCCTTGAGCGTTAACGCTATACGAGCACGATTAGCATCCACGTCGATCACCTTGACGCGCACCACCTGACCCACAGTGACCACATCGGCCGGCGAGGTGATAAACTTATCTGAAAGCTGAGAGATGTGAATCAAGCCATTACACTTCAGCCCTATATCCACAAAGACACCAAAGGCCGTGAGATTGGTCACCTTGCCTGTGAGCACCATCCCCAAGTGGAGGTCTTCGATGCCACGTATGTTGTCGTCAAACTCTATGGAGTCGTTGCGTTCGCGAGGGTCGCGCCCGGGCTTCTCCAGTTCTTGAATGATGTCGGTGAGCGTCGGTAGGCCCGTCTTCTTGGTGATATAGCGATCGAGCTCTATGTTGTGGAGGAGATTTTTGTCGTTGACCAGACGCTCCACCTTGGTATTCATATCGGCAGCCATCTGCTCTATGAGTTCATAGCGCTCAGGGTGTACGGCCGTGTTGTCGAGAGGATTGGAAGCTCCTGGAATGCGAAGGAAGCCTGCACACTGCTGGAAAGCCTTCTCGCCCATGCGAGGCACATTCATCAGCTCCTGACGGCTCTTGAAGTTGCCATTCTCAGCGCGATAAGCCACGATATTGGTGGCAAGCACCGGGCCTATGCCAGAGACGTAGGAGAGCAATTCGCGCGAGGCTGTATTGACATTCACCCCCACCTGGTTGACACAACTGCTCACCGTATAGTCAAGACTCTCCTTGAGTTTGGCCTTATTGACATCGTGCTGATATTGGCCCACGCCGATGGAGCGGGGCTCTATCTTTACCAGCTCGGCAAGAGGGTCGAGCAGTCGTCGCCCTATGGAGACAGCGCTGCGGATGGTGATATCCAGGTCGGGAAACTCTCGGCGTGCAATCTCCGAGGCCGAATAGATGCTGGCGCCATCCTCGTTGACCGAGTAGATGGTAATCTTGCGTGGATACTGTATGCTCCGCAGAAAGTTCTCCGTGTCGCGACCGCCGCTTCCAGTGCCTACAGCGATGGCATCGATGCGGTAGCGGTCAACGAGATAACACACCGTGTCGGTAGCGCCATAGAAGTCGTTGGCCGGTGGCGTGGGGAAAATGATATCGTGGGCCAACAGGTTGCCCTGCTCGTCAAGACAAGCCACCTTACACCCCGTGTTGAAGCCCGGGTCAATGCCCATCACACGCTTGCGCCCCAGCGGGGCGGCCATCAATAGCTGGCGCACATTGTCGGCAAACATTGAGATAGCCGCCGTGTCGCTCTTCTCCTTGGCAGCCTGAGCTATTTCGGTCTCTATGGATGGACGCAAGAGCCGGCGATAGCCATCCTTGACGGCGCGGCGTATCACCTCGGCCACTTGGTTGACCTTCTCGGGGTCCTCACCGGGGCGCTGACGCACAAACATGCGACACAGACGCTCGCTCGTCTCAGCATCGTCGATGTTGAGCGACACCTTGAGTATCCCCTCGCTCTCGCCGCGACGCATGGCAAGGTAGCGATGGGAGGCGCAGAGACGCAGTGGCTCTGAGAAGTCAAAATAGTTCTGATAGTTGCTGCCCTCTTCTCTTTTATCCTCCGAGACCAGCTTGGATGTGATAATCGCTCCTCGCTGATATTTGGAGCGCACTATAGCGCGAGCCTTCTCGTTGTCGCTCACCCACTCGGCGATAATGTCTTGAGCGCCATTGAGCGCTGTGTCGACATCTACCACCTCGTCGCTGAGATAAGGAAGGGCCAGGCGCCGAGCGTCGTCGGTGGTCTGGGCCATTATCTGTTTAGCCAGAGGCTCCAATCCCATCTCGCGAGCCACAGTGGCCTTGGTGCGTCGTTTAGGGCGATAAGGCATGAAGATATCTTCTACTTGTAGGGGGTCGAGAGAGTCTTCAATGCGTTGTCGTAGCTCAGGGGTGAGAGCTCCTTGGCTTTCGATTGTCTCTAAGATATACGCTTTACGTTTGTCAAGCTCTTCGAGCGCTTCTTTGCGCTGCGCTATGGTGTGGATTATCACCTCATCCAGGCCGTTGGTCACCTCTTTGCGATAGCGAGCTATAAAAGGTATGGTGGCACCTTCGTTTAAAAGGCGCAGTGTCGACGCTACTTGACGTTTTCCCAGATTAAGTTCTTGGCTAATAATAGCCGCATGTTCTGATACCATCTTTAGGTAAATGGGGGGAGATATTCTGAATTAAATTGTTATATTATTTTTTTTGATAATGTATGGGGTGTACAGGCTCTTACTTCTCTCCGCGATAGACCTTGGCTGCTGTAGCCGATTGCGGGGCTCGTTGCAGAGTGATTATTGTCAGTTCGGGCGTTGCCCCGAGACGCATCGGTATTCCCACTGTGCCCACTCCGATATTGACATAGAGCTCATGGCGGTGGTCGCTGTCGCTATAGAGGCCGCCCCATGTGGGGTAGCGCCAAACGGCAGGCGATAGACCCGCCACCTCTATCTGCATGGCATGGGTATGGCCGCTGAGGGTCAGGGCTATGTTGATGCTGTCGTTGGAGGCAATGTCGTTGACCCAGTGGGCTGGGTTGTGCGAGAGAAGTATCTTTGGCTGAGAGTCGTCAAGCGTAGCATACGCTCCTTCCAGAGAGCCATAGGTGGGAAATGGAGGGTCGCCCACATTCTCCACACCTATCACCGCCAGGGAGTCGTTGCCGCGATGAAGCCACTCTGTCTCGTTGAGCAGCAGACGCCAGCCCATGCGTTCTTGCAAATTATAGAGATCGGTCATATTCTGTGCCTTATGGGCTTCGCTGGGCCAGTCGTAATAGTCGCCATAGTCGTGGTTGCCAAGTATCGACACCACGCCGTCGGGAGCCTTCAGGCCGCTGAGGGTCTCCACAAATGGCACAAGTTCTTCAGTAGTGCGGTTGACGATGTCGCCTGTAAAGGCTATAAGGTCGGGATGGAGCGAATTGATACGCTCCACCATCTCAGCCATAAAACGGGTGTCGGTGCCATAGGTGCCCACATGTATATCCGAGAATTGCAGGATGCGGTAGCCCTCGAAGGCTGTTGGCAGCCCGGGGATTTCTACTGTCACCTCGCGTATCTGCATGCGCTCGCGATTGATCAGAGCGCCCCACCACATGGCCACGAAGAGAGCCCCGCCCACTATACCACCAGTCCATGACAGCCAGCGCATACGTCGATGGCGCCATAGCTTTGGAATGCTCGCAATGAGGTCGAGCAGCACAAAGAGAAATTTCGGTATGTAGATAGAGAAGTAGGCGAAGAGGAGCCACATGATAGCCAGCAGCATCCCCTCATCGCCATCGCGTCGGGGCAAGCAGACGGTGACAATGATTCCAGCCGTAAAGAGCATAGCGGTAATAGCCTGAAGAGCGCAGAGCCAACGTGAGCATCCACGTCGGCGCATAGCTCTATAGATGTAGGTGTCGATACCTACATTGAGCAGTACCACTATCAACATCATTACGATTGGCAATCGCATTCGGCTTTCAGCTTGTTTTTAAGAGGGTTGGAGTACATCGTCAGCATCATTTCGCGCATATAGCTGCGGTCGAGGGTCGACACGTCGGAGAGGTCTACCTTGAAGAGCTGGTCGTTGATATAAGTCTCAAACTCCTTCACTTGCTCCTGTGTGTAATGCTCGGCATACTCCGAAGAGCCATGGAGCAGGTCGGCAGCTATATAGTTGATGGGGTAAATCTTATATCCACGATGGATGGCTTTGTCGATTATAGTGCATACGCGTTTCACCACCTCTGTGCGGTCGTCGATCTCCTTCAGCTTTTCAAGCTCTGGATTTATGCAGTCGCAGATAGTGAAGTGGATCTGCCCTTTGTATTGCAGGAGGCCCGTCTCCATGCTGAAAAGATCGTCGCGCTTCGACTTCTTAAACTCAGGGTCGAGCTTGCGCAGTAGAAACTCGCGAGCCTTCAGATAGTCGTTGGGGTCATACTCATACGAGATAGATACGGGCACGAGGTTGAGCGGCAAGAGATTCTCTGCCACAGTGCCTCCACCAGCCAAGGCAAGCATCTTGACGAGGCTCTCCTGCGTCAGGTCGTTGCTATCCTTGGCGCGGCCCTCGCGCTGGGCTATCCACACGCTTTCGTGCTTGTCGGCCACAGCATAGTGGATATACGCTGAGAGCTGCTTGGCGGCTTCCAGCGCCTTTGTAAGGCGCAGATTGCGCTTCACGATAAAGCTCTTGTTGAGTTTCACCAAGTCGGTAATCCACTCATAGATAAGCAGATTGTTGCCGATGGCCACTTCCGATGTGCGCAGTCCTTTGCGCATAAAGCAGAGGTTGAGAAACGAAGCGTCGAGCACTATGTCGCGATGGTTGGTCAAGAAGGTGTAGGCGGTTGTGAGGCTGAGCGACTCCAGATTGGTGGCACTCACTCCCGAGGTAGTCTTTCGAGCCAGCATCTCCAGGAATGGGTACATTATCTTCATCTGGAACTCCTCTTTGTCGGGGACCGAGAGAAGCACCTTTACAAACTCGGGGAAGTCAACGTCGGGCAACACATAGCGCACCGCATGTTCAAATCCTGGCTCTTTGACTAAGAGGGCCATCTTTTCACGAAATTGGCTATCGTCAAAAGGCGCTATATCACTGAATTCTTGAGGTGTTATCATATATTTTTCGTGGGGTGGGTCAAAATTACAACTTTTTTTGCAATCCTTGGGCATTTTTGCCATTTAAAAATCCATTTTAGAGCTTTTTCCGCCCACATACGTGCGCCAACGCTCTATCATTTGGGTCATATCTTCGGGTATGGGGCAGCTAAAGTCGAGTTCCTGGCCTGTGCGCGGATGGCGAAAGCCGAGGGTGCGAGCATGAAGGGCTTGGCGAGGGCAGACGGCAAAGGTGTTGGCCACAAACTGACGATAACTCGCCGAACGCTCACCGCGCAGTATCTCATCGCCTCCATAGCGGGCATCGTTGAGCAGCGGGTGACCGATATACTTCATGTGGACTCGTATCTGATGGGTGCGCCCCGTCTCCAACCTACACTTCACGACCGCCACAGGGCCCAGAGCCTCTATCACTTCGTAGTGGGTCACTGCGTGCTTGCCGTCGGAGCCGTCAGGAAACACGGTCATCTGCAGGCGGTCCTTGGGGTTGCGCCCTATGTTGCCTGTGATGGTGCCCACGCGTGGGTCCGGCACACCCCATGTGACTGCCACATACTCTCGGCGAGTGGTCTTTTCAAAAAATTGGCGTCCAAGTGCAGTCTTGGCATCGGGAGTTTTGGCCACGACAAGCAGTCCAGAAGTGTCCTTGTCGATGCGGTGCACGAGTCCCATGCGAGGGTCGTTAACGTCATAGTCGGGATTGTCCTTAAAGTGCCAAGCCAAGGCGTTGACCAGCGTACCGCTGTAGTTGCCATGGCCGGGATGCACCACGAGGCCTGCAGGTTTGTTGACTACCAGCAGGTCAGCATCCTCATAGACGATATCAATGGGTATGTCTTCAGGGAGAATCTCCAGCTCATAACGCGGACGATCCATCACTACTGACACTACGTCGAGAGGCTTCACTCGGTAGTTGGACTTCACTGGGCGTCCATTAACCAAGATGCACCCCGCCTCCGCCGCTTGCTGCACACGGTTGCGCGAGGCGTGCTCCAACCGAGCTACGAGAAACTTGTCGACCCTCAGCAGCTGCTGACCTTTGTCGGCCACGAAGCGAAAATGCTCATAAAGGCCGTCGCCATCAGCTCCATCGGCTAAGGCGTCGGTCTCAGCGCCTTCCAACGCTTCGTCTTCGTAAATCTCGTAGTCTTCCTTATCCATATTCTATATCGTATAGAAATGTCTCTCTGTCTTCTATCTCTCTGTATCTTCTATCTCTCTATCTTCTATCTCTCTATCTACTGTTCTTCTGGAAACTCCGACAGAGCGCCCATCGTAAGGGCATCGCTGAGCGAGTCGCTATATTCATTTATTCCTTCCCCTACCTCCAAGGTGACAGTGGCAGTAACCGGAAGGCGAGTTCCAGCAGTGATACGACGGCCATCATGAGTGACCGCCAACACTAAGTCCTTAAACTCTGAAGGGACATACTCTACATTGATTCGATAGATGCCAAGACCTTCGAGCACCGAGCGCGCTTGGCGTAGCGACACATCGTTGAGTCCTGGCAGGGTCACCATCTTGGGAGAGAAGGAAGTGATAGTGAGATACACCACGCGCCCCTCCTTTACCTTTGTCCCCACCTTGGGGTTCTGGTCGAGCACAGTGCCAGGACGCGTCTTGGAGTCGTAGACCGAGTCGCTTAGCTCTGGCAGAAAGCCGGCGTCGGTCAGTCGCTGCGAGGCAACGTCGTAGGTAAGACCTTTCACCTCTGGCACCACCTCATAGTGGCCATGGTCGGTCCAACTGTCGAGCCACACCAATGCCAGCCATCCTACGAGGCAGGCTGTCAAAGCTATGGCAGCCAAGTTGACGAGCAATAGCTTGCCAAAGCCCCAACGCTTGCGCTGAGGGTCCTGTGAGCCATCGGAGCCTCCGTTGCCACGGTCGGGCCGAGTGGGCTGAGGAGAGGAGGATAAGGGGTTGAAACGTCGTATCATTATTCTGCGTTATCTCTTACTTTAGCTGAAGGCGCTGGAGCTGCATCACTTCGCGCCCCATGGCATCCTTCATAATGGCTACATCGTCCGACGCGCCTGGGACCGCGCTCTCCACCTGCTCCAGAGCCACCAAGAATGCTTGCTCACGCTGCATATCGGGGCATGCCTTGCGCGATGTGGCGAGGTCGCGAAATTGTATGGAGTTGGCTTTGGCGGGGTCGATAAAGATGTTGCCGTTCATCACGTTGCAGCCCGTGTTACCATGCACTTTCAGTTCGGGGATGTCAATCACCATCTGAGGCACGTCGTCGCCGCTGGTGGTGAAGGTCTCATTGCCGAGGCGGGTGACGGTCCACGCGCCGTTGAGAAAACTGATGTTGCTCTTCACCAAGGTCATCGTGGTCTTGCCCACCGCGTCCTTGAGATAAAGCACGTAGTCGGAGCCAATGCGGTCGATAGCATAGTTGTGGACAGTCTCCAAGGCCATCGTAATACCTGTCTCATAGGGGGCATCGGGGCAAAAACGCATTGTCGACAATCCTTCGCTGGCCTTGCGCATCTCGCCGCCGGCAGTGACGCCCACTTGGCCATTGAGAATGTTACAGCCGTTGTTGGCGTAATACTTAAGGATAAAAGGATTGGTGGCCGTGGTGTCAAATACGAGGTAAGGGCGCTCGTCGCCTGTCACCTCGCGTCCGTTGACATTCGAGATGGTCCATTCGCCATAGAGCACTTGGTTGATAACGGCCTCGGTATCGTTGATTGTGGAGGTCACCACTTGGTTATTGTCGTTGGTCTTCACCGACTTCTTCATAGAGCCACATCCTGTCGTCAGAGAAGCCGTCAGCAGAGCAGCCACGAGGAGTAGGAGAGATGAATGGCCGCTGCTTTTAATCGTTTTTTTCATGCTAGTGATTCATTTAGAGTTACTAGTATATAAAGGAGTAGGCCGATATAAAAGTTCAGCCATTGCCTTACGGCGTGCAAAGTTAATAAAAAAACGTCAATCTACCCCCTTTCGTCGCATAATCTTCCCTCGCTGGCTAAGATGTATCTTTCCAACCTCCTCCACGCGCCGTGGCACCATATAGTGGGGCATCAGTTGGCGGGCCTCTTCCACTATCCTCTGGGCATCCTCGCCCAAAGCACCGCGCTCCACTACCAGCACTGGACGCTCGCCCCACTCCTCATCATCCTCCCCATAGACATAGTAGAGTTCCTCGCCCAGCAATGGACGCAAGGCCCGCTCTATCTCTTCAGCCATCACCTTTATACCGCCCGTATTGATCACGTTGTCATAACGCCCCAGCCAGCGAAAGGAGGAGGGGCTGCGCAGTTCCACCACATCGTTGGTCACCAGACGACCCACACTCAAATGCCGACATTCCACCACCAAGCAACCCCGCTCGTCGACGGAGAATGTCACTCCCGGCATAGCTTCATAGAGGCCATCACCGCCTACACGCCTTAGCGCCACATGGCTACACGTCTCTGTCATCCCATACGAGCAGTGAGCCTCAATCCCCGAGGCCACGATTCTTTCTTCTTGGCGAGGGGTCAAAGGTGCGCCTCCTATCAGCAAGCGCCTGACTAGGTGGCGCTTCGAGCTTTGGAGTAGACCTTCCACCTGTGCAGGCACTATCGAGGTGAGATCCATCGGTTGCTCCACGCCCTGCTCTTCAAGCCACTTCAAAGGGTGGCGGCTGGGATTCACGCTCCATAGCGTAGCCCCACTCACCAGCGCCCTCACCACCATCATCTTGCCAGCTATATATCCCACGCTGAGAGGCAAGAAGAGGTGGCTCTGAGAGTCTATCCCGAAATATTGACATGTGGCGCGGGCGCTCTGTTGCATATCGCTTTTGAACAGGCACACGTTTTTTGGCCGCCCCGTAGAGCCTGAGGTGTGTGCCTCGACATAAGGGGTGGCGCTGTCCCATTCGCGCAGAAAGGCCTCCACATCGGCCGAAATCATTCCATCTATTATTGCTGCCATTCCAATTGTGGTATCTCCCATCTCTGCGAGGTGTCGTAGGCCAGGCGGGGACCTTTCATCACCAGCGGAGACGAGACGTTGTTAATGTAAAGACCACCAGTGCCGAGGCCTTGCACTCGTTTTAGCTCCTTGGTGCTTGCCCACTGAGCTATAGCGTTAAGACCCACATTGGATTCGAGAGCCGACGTAGCCCACCAGTCAATGCCCAGCGAGGCTGCTATCGATATCCAATCTTCGGCGCCAGCAATCCCTCCACATAAGGCAGGCTTGAGGATAATGTAGCGTGGAGAGATATAGTAAAGCATCTTGCGCTTGGCGTCGCTATCAGTGATGCCTATGAGCTCTTCGTCGAGAGCTATAGGTATAGGGCTGTTCTCGCAGAGATACGACATCTTGTCCCATTGGCGGGGAGCTATCGGTTGCTCTATGGAGTGGATGTCGAGCACCGCGAGGCGCTCCAGTCGGTCAAGGGCTTCCTCGGGCGAGAAAGCACCGTTGGCATCGAGGCGCAGCTCGATCACGTCGGGCCCATAGCTACACCTCAGTTCGTCGAGCATCTGCAGCTCGCGGTTGAAGTCCTGGGCTCCGATTTTCACCTTCACGCAGCGAAAACCCTCCTTCACCTTTTGGGCCATTCGCTCCGTCATCTCTTGGATAGAGCCCATCCACACGAGGCCATTGGTCTCTATAGCTCCTTCCCCGTCGCTCCAAGGCGTAGGGAATGGTCGGCGCTCACATCCGTTAATATAGTCGTGGAGGGCCGTCTCCAGCCCAAAGGTTATCGAGGGGAAGAGGCTGAGGTCGGTCGTCTTGCCCTCGCGGTTGTTGCGACAGAGGGCTTGAAGAGTCTCTTCGTAGACAGGCACATCGTCCATGCTCAGCCCACGGAAGAGAGCACACTCCCCCAGACCATAGCGCTCAGGCGCTGCGGGGTCATACACCTTAATAAAATAGGTGTCCTTCACAGTCATCGTGGCCCGCGAGGTGGTGGCGGGTGCCTTAAACCTCAGTGTATAGGGCGAGTATGCTATCTCAAGGTCAGCCATTAGCCAGGAAATTTAGGGAATTGGTCAAAGTCGGGGTCGCGTTTCTCCAAAAAGGCATTCTTGCCTTCCTGAGCCTCGGCCATAAGATAATACATCAGAGTAGCGTCGCCGGCAAACTCCATCATGCCTCGCTGGCCATCAAGTTCGGCGTTGAGAGCGCGCTTTATCATGCGTATGGCCATGGGGCTGCGCTTGAGGATGGTCTCGGCCCACTCCACTGTCTCGTCTTCGAGGCGCTCCAGTGGCACTACCTTGTTGACCATGCCCATGGCCTCGGCCTCCTCGGCAGTGTATTGCCGGCAGAGAAACCATATCTCGCGGGCCTTCTTCTGCCCTACGCAGCGAGCGAGGTAGGAGGAGCCAAATCCGGCGTCGAAGCTACCCACCTTTGGACCTGTCTGGCCGAAGCGGGCGCTGTCGGCGGCTATCGTCAGGTCACAGACCACGTGGAGCACATGGCCTCCTCCTATGGCATAGCCGTTGACCATGGCTATCACGGGTTTGGGAATGCTGCGGATGGCCTTGTGGAGGTCGAGCACATTGAGGCGAGGCACGCCCTGCTCGTCGATGTATCCGCCGATGCCTTTCACCTTCTGGTCGCCTCCCGAACAGAAGGCTTTGTCGCCAGCGCCCGTGAGGATGATGACACCGATATCTGAGGCCTCTCGACAGTAGGCCATGGCATCGAGCATCTCGCGGTTGGTCTGAGGGCGAAAGGCGTTGTACACTTGGGGGCGGTTGATGGTTATCTTGGCTATCTTGCCATATCGCTCGAAGAGGATGTCTTCGTATTGCTTGATGGGGGTCCAGGTACGCATGATTTCTTGTGGGTTAATGGGGGATTTATGGGGCTTATAAGCCTTATGAGCCTTATGGGGCTTATAAGGCTTATAGAGGATTAAAGTAGCCTGTGAGTATGTCGGCGCTGAGCTGGCTGGGAGTGTGGATGGCCATGAGCGCTGGGCGCTCGCTGGGCGCTGCAAAGGCCGGGAAAGCAGCTCTTAGCTCTTCTTCGCTATGGGCTTCGTAGTAGTCCCACCCATAGCCCTTGGCGAGTTCCTTGAGGGGAAGCAAAGGCTCGGTGGAGAGATACTGGTCCACCTCCTCCAGATGGCGCGTAGAGGCTATGAAGCGAAAGATGCCGCCTCCGCCGTTCATTATTACTATCATTTTGAAGCGACCGCCTACGGCTCTCAAGCCCAAGGCACCCACATCGTAGCTGGCGCTCATATCGCCTGAGATGAGGAGCGTGGCATCGCCTTGATAGGCCAGCGAGGCCCCGATAGCGGTCGAGGTAGAGCCATCGATGCCGCTGACGCCACGGTTGCAGTCCACGCGATGCTGCTTCTGGTCGCCAAAGAGTTGGGCGTAGCGCACGGCCGTGCCGTTGGAGAGTTGCAGATTCCAGCGGCGAGGAATGAGGGGGAAAAGGGTGGCAAATGCCTTGAGGTCGGTCCATGGGGCGCGCGCCACGTAGGCTTGATGTAGCGCCTCTCCCTTTCGGGCAAAGTGGAGCCAGCGGTCGCCGTAGTGGCTGGGCTCGCAATGGGGCTGCATGGCCGCTGCCAATTGTTGGAAGAAGAGGCCAGCGTCCATCTCCACCCTCAGGGTCAGCCCCTGAAAGCAGTCGATGGTAGTGTGGGCTATTCCCACATGCCAGTGGGCCTGCGGCTTGTAGCGCCGCAGATATTCCTTAATATGGCGCGACACAAGGGCCCCACCGAGGGTGATGACCACATCGGGACGCAGCTCTTCCAGCTCGTCTGCACTCATGGCGCTGAGGGTGGTGTCGATACGGCTTATGAAGTCGCGTCCGTGGAGATTGGAGATTGTCTCCGTCAACACCGCTACATTGCGTTTTTGCGCCATGCGGCAGAGAGCCTTGTTGAGACGGCTATCCGGTGGATAGAAGCCTGCCACAATAATTACTCGGCGTGGTGAGGCCAAGTCGAGGCTCATTTGCCTCACTTCAGCCACCGTCAAGTCTTGTCGGGGTTCTACGATACGTATTATGCGCTCGGCTCCCGGACTATAGTCGGCAAGCCGTCCGAGTGGCACGTCGAGCTGGAGGTTGATATGCACAGGTGCACGCCTGCCGGTCACCGCTGCCAGCACCGCATCGTTGATACGGCGATTGGCATACCAGAGAAGATTGGCCGTTGTGGCTTCGGGTATGTCACAAGAGAGTTTCACATAGTTGTGGAGAGCGCCTGCTTGGCGTATCGTCTGAGAGTCGTCTTGGTCAATCCACTCCATAGGACGGTCGGCGCTCACCACTATCAGCGCCACACGCCGATAGTAGGCCTCTGCAATGGCCGGAGCATAGTTGAGGAGGGCGGTGCCAGAGGTACACACGAGAGCCACTGCCTCTCCCGACACCGATGCATAGCCCAGCGCCATGAAGGCAGCGCTGCGCTCATCGATAACCACCGTCGGCTGAAGCTCCTTGCAACGAGCTATCGCCACGATGATAGGGGCATTACGGCTCCCTGGCGAGATGAAGACGCGCCTCACTCCGTTGGCGACCAGAACGGCCGTCAGTTCATGGCAAACTCTCTTATCCGTGCTTTCCATCACATCTGATTTTGTACAAAGGTGTACATCTTTACATCTTGTAGTATATACTTTGCAAAATTAATAATAATTTTTGTAACTTTGCAGCAACGTTTTCCAGGGGTGCCGCTTTTAAGTTAAATTTTTTTCTTAGATGACGGCTGAGATACATACCCTTCGAACCTGATGCGGATAATACCGACGTAGGAAAGAGACAATGAGACAATACTATCCCATACTTTCAATTGCTGGCTCCGACTCATGTGGTGGTGCTGGCATTCAAGCCGATATAAAGACTATATCGGCTATCGGTGGTTACGCCATGACGGCCATCACGGCTATCACGGCCCAAAACACTACAGGCGTCACTGCCATCCAAGGTGTCGACCCGGAGGTAGTAGAGGCGCAGATAGAGATGGTGTGGACCGATATCCCTCCTCTCGCCGTCAAGACAGGCATGTTATACAGCCGCGAGATAGTGGAGCGCGTAGCCGCTTGTCTGGAGCGCCACCACGACGTCCCTGTGGTAGTTGACCCCGTGGTGATGGCCACCTCGGGAGCGCGACTGATGACCGAGGACGCCATCGAGGTGATAAAGAAGCGTCTCTTCCCCCTGGCCACCCTTATTACGCCCAACGTGGCCGAGGCATGCGCCTTGACAGGCGTTGACAATCCCCAGGAGCAAGCGCAGGCATTTCGAGCCATGGGGTGTAGCAACGTGCTGCTCAAGGGGGGCGACAGCGAGCGCAGCGATGTGAAGATCGACTATCTCGTGCTGGAAGGAAGCCAAAGGCTCATCCCCCTCCAGGCCGACGCTGTGAAGACACGCAACACCCATGGCACCGGCTGCACACTCTCCTCGGCCATCGCCACCTATCTGGCGCTTGGCTACACTCTGGAGCAGGCAGTGAGCCAAGCCAAACTCTATGTCACTCGCGCCTTGCGAAGCGGAGCATCTGTGGTCATAGGCCACGGCCATGGCCCAGTCAACCATTTCTTCCAGCCGCGCCATCTAAAGATCCACACCCATTAAACTCTATATCATCGACCATGGATATTATTATCAACGACCACAGCTATAGCCTACCTGAAGGCACCACCCTTTCCCAAGCCTTGGATGCGGCATCGATAGTTCCCAAAGGTATTGCCACAGCGGTCAATGGCGAGGTGATACCCGCGCCGCGCCGTTCCTCCCACATTCTCTCCCCCAATGACAAAATTCTGATAATAAAGGCATTCTATGGAGGATGATTGGATAAGGATTGCTATTACTCCGCCAGAGATAGCGCCTCAAGAGGCTAAAAGAATAGTAGAGCTATTGGACGATGGCTTTTCCTATGTCCATATACGCCATCCCGAGGCATCGTTGCGCGACGTGCGCCATCTGCTGGAGGCCATTCCCCAGCGATTGCACGGGCGCCTACGTCTCCACGGCTTTTTCGAGCTCGCATCGGAGTTTAATATCGGAGGCCTTCACCTCAACCATCGGTGTCCCGAGCCTCCAGCCTTCTATAGCGGACCATTGTCGCGCTCGTGCCATTCGCTTGATGAGGTGTGGCAGACGGGGGAGGGATTTGACTATGTGTTGCTCAGCCCCATCTACGACAGCATCTCCAAGCCTGGCTACAAGAGCGCCTTCACTTATGATGAATTGCGACGGTTTCATGAGCGCCCCCATCTACCAGTGATTGCCCTTGGAGGAGTTACGCCCGCAAAGTATGATGAGTTGCGCGCACTTGGCTTCTCTGGAGCTGCGCATCTCGGCTCAGTTTGGAATTAAAGAAATAATCGCCTGGGCAGAAATTGACTTTTGACTTAATACTTTTGACTTAATAAGATGCTACAGTTTATTACTCATCCCAGCGAACGCTTCTCGATACCCGAGGAGGTGCAGATGGCCATCGAAGGTGGCTGCCGCTGGATACAGCTACGCATGAAGGACGCCACGGACGAAGAGGTGCGTGAGACGGCCCTTGAGATTATCCCAATGTGTCAGGAAAACGACACCATTCTTATTATCGACGACCGTGTGGAACTCGTCAACGAGCTTCGCGTGTCGGGCGTACACCTCGGAAAGGAAGACATGGACCCGCTGGAGGCCCGCGAACTGCTCGGCCCACACGCCATCATCGGCGTGACAGCCAACACCGCCGACGATATCCTGCGCTTCAAGGGTAAGGATGTCGACTATGTGGGGCTCGGCCCATTCCGCTTCACCACCACCAAAAAGCGCCTTGCCCCTGAGTTGGGCTTTGCTGGCTACAGCGAGATTGTCAACGCTGTGCGCAATGCCGGTGTGGAGCTACCGATAGTGGCCATCGGTGGTATCACTATCGAAGATATCCCCGAGTTGATGACTACAGGCGTAAATGGCATCGCCATAAGCGGCGCCATCATCAACGCCGACGACCCCGTCAACTACACCGAGCGCGTGCTTCGCTGCCTCGGGATCCTCTAAAAATACTTTTGACTCTTGACTCTTGACTCTTGACTCTTGACTTTTGACTCTTGACTTTTGACTTAAAATGGATATATTAAATATTGGTGGTCGCGACTTCACATCGCGCCTATTCGTTGGCACCGGCAAATTTGCCTCCAACCGCCTGATGCTTGAGGCCATACTCGCATCAGGCTCCCAGATGATTACCGTGGCCATGAAGCGCATCGACATGGACCACGAAGATGAAGACGACATGCTACGCCACATAAATCGCGAGCACGTGCAGCTACTGCCCAACACGTCGGGTGTGCGCAACGCCGACGAGGCAGTCCTCGCCGCCAAATTGGCCCGCGACTGCTTTGAGACCGACTTCATCAAACTCGAAATCCACCCCGATCCTAAATATCTGCTCCCCGACCCTGTAGAGACTCTCAAAGCCACCGAACGCTTGGCCAAGGATGGATTTATCGTGCTCCCCTACATCCAGGCCGACCCTGTGCTTTGCAAGCGTCTGGAAGAGGTGGGCACAGCAGCCGTGATGCCTCTCGGAGCTCCTATCGGCACCAACAAAGGTCTCCGAACCCGCGACCTGCTCGAAATTATCATCGCCGAAAGCCGTGTGCCGGTGGTGATCGACGCTGGGCTTGGCGTTCCCTCCCATGCCGCTGAGGCTATGGAGATGGGCGCCGACGCAGTGCTTGTCAACACAGCCATCGCTGTGGCTGACGACCCCGTAGAGATGGCCATCGCTTTCAAACTGGCCGTAGAAGCAGGGCGCCGCGCTCGTCTGGCAGGCCCAGGACGCACATCCTCTATGGCTCAAGCATCCAGTCCACTCACAGCTTTCCTTGATTTTTAATTACCATTAATCGCTGAAGCGCTTAATCGCATAGGCCTATTTATAAGCGATTACTCCAAAACGCTCAAATAATGAAAATCTCCAACATCAATATAAACTCTTACCCCGGCTCTGAAAAGGTCTACTTGGAAGGTAGCATTTACCCCGAGTTGCGTGTGGCCATGCGTCAAGTCAACCTCACCCCTACAGTGAAGCGTCTCTCCGATGGGCAAGAGATGGTGACCTACCACGACCCTGTGATGGTCTACGACACCAGCGGAGTGTATACCGACCCCAATGTTACCATCGACATCAATCAAGGCATACCGCGCCTGCGAGAGAAGTGGATAGCCCAGCGCGACGACCTTGAGCGCCTGCCACGTCTATCCTCAGCCTATGGTCGTCAGCGCGAGGATGACCACTCGCTCGACGAGATACGCTTCGCCAATCGTCATCTCCCCCGCCGCGCCAAGGCTGGCCGGCGCATCACCCAGATGGCGCTCGCTCGCCAAGGTGTCATCACGCCAGAGATGGAGTATGTGGCCATACGCGAGAATATGAACGCCGAGGCTCTCGGTATCACTACCCATATCACTCCCGAGTTTGTGCGTCAAGAGCTGGCAGCTGGTCGCGCTGTGCTCCCCGCCAACATCAACCATCCCGAGGCCGAACCTATGATAATAGGGCGCAACTTCCTCGTGAAACTCAACACCAACATCGGCAACTCGGCCCTGTCAAGCGGCATCGACGAGGAGGTCAACAAGGCTGTGTGGAGCTGCTACTGGGGTGGCGACACACTGATGGACCTCTCGACGGGCAACAATATCCACGAGACACGCGAATGGATCATCCGCAACTGCCCAGTGCCAGTAGGCACTGTGCCTATCTATCAAGCGCTCGAAAAGGTTGACGGACGCGTGGAGGACCTCACGTGGGAACTCTATCGCGACACTCTCATCGAGCAGTGTGAGCAAGGCGTCGACTACTTTACCATCCACGCCGGCGCCATGCGCGCTCATGCCGACATGGTGGGCGAACGCCTGACAGGCATCGTGTCGCGCGGAGGCTCTATCATGACTCGTTGGGCCGTGATTCACAATCAGGAAAACTTCTTATACACCCACTTTGACGAGATATGCGAGATACTGGCCCAATACGACGTGGCTGTGTCGCTCGGCGACGGACTGCGTCCCGGCTCCATCCACGACGCCAACGACCGCTCGCAATTCCTGGAGCTCGACGTGCTCGGCGAGTTGACCGAGAAGGCTTGGGCCCACGGTGTGCAGGTGTTGATAGAAGGTCCTGGCCACGTGCCTATGCACAAGATTGCTGAAAACATGGAGCGCCAGCTGACCACCTGCCACGAAGCCCCCTTCTATACCCTCGGGCCGTTGACCACCGACATTGCTCCAGGCTACGACCATATCACCTCGGCCATCGGCGCTGCCCAGATAGCAGCCCTCGGCACAGCCATGATATGCTACGTCACACCCAAGGAACACCTCGCCCTTCCCAATCTCGAGGATGTGCGCAATGGAGTGATTACCTATAAGATAGCAGCCCATGCTGCCGACTTGGCCAAGGGGCATCCGGGAGCGCAGGTGCGCGACGATGCCATGAGCCTCGCCCGCTACGAGTTTAGATGGAAAGACCAGTTTAACCTCTCGCTCGACCCTGCTCGCGCTCGCCAATATTATGTTGAGAGCCACAAGGATGACGACCACTTCTGCACCATGTGTGGTCCCAACTTCTGCGCTATGCGTATCTCGCAGCGCGTAGCCGAGGATTGCGCCAAAGCTTAGTCAGCCTCTCTGTCATTCTATCCCTCTATTATTCTGTAATTCTTACAACACAAATGTTTATTGACGAATTAAGAAAATATTCTTGGGACGACACTACCCGCGCCATCGCGAGCAAGACGCCACGCGACGTAGAGCTCGCCTTGGCCAGCGAGCGCCCCACCGTCGACGACTTCATGGCAATGATCTCGCCCGCCGGCGCTCGCTATCTGGAGCCAATGGCCCAGCTCTCACATAAATATACTATGGAGCGCTTTGGCAAGACCATCTCCATGTATATACCGCTGTATGTGTCCAACCAGTGTACCAACAAGTGTGTCTACTGCGGTTTCAACCACGACAACCCCTTGAAGCGAGTGACGTTGACTCTCGACCAAGTAAAAGCCGAGTGTGAGGCCATCCGTCGGCTGGGGCCGTTTGAGAATCTTCTCATCGTCTCGGGCGAGTTTCCCTCGACCAACGGTGTGGATTATCTGGAAAAAGTGTTGCAAGTGGCTCGCCCCTACTTCAACAACCTCACAATCGAGGTGATGCCCATGAAGCAAGCCTCTTATGAGCGCCTGACCCGCGTGGGGCTTAATGGAGTGGTATGCTTCCAAGAGACCTACCACGAAGACCGCTACAAGACCTACCACCCTCAGGGTATGAAGTCGATCTTTGAGTGGAGGGTCAACGGCTTTGACCGCATGGGCCTCGCCGGTGTCCACAAGATAGGCATGGGCGTGCTGATAGGTCTCGAGGATTGGCGCACCGACGTCACCATGATGGCGCGCCACCTGCGCTACCTCCGCAAGAACTACTGGCAGACGCGCTATAGCATCAACTTCCCGCGCATGTGTCCGGCAGAGGGAGGCTATCAGCCGCGAGTGGTGATGACCGACCGCGAGCTTGCCCAACTCACCTTTGCCTTCCGCATCTTCGACCACGATGTCGACATCTCCTACTCTACCCGCGAGCGTCCATCCTTCCGCGCCAACATGATGAAGCTGGGCGTCACCTCGATGAGCGCTGGCAGCAAGACAGAGCCAGGAGGCTACGTGTCTACGCCCGAGGCCCTGGAGCAGTTTGAGGTGTCGGACGCCCGCACGCCCCGACAGGTGGTGGAGGAGATCCACGCCCTCGGCTACGAGGCCGTCTGGAAGGACTGGGACAAAGTCTTCGATTAAGATTCCCTTTGGCCAACAAAAAAGGCTGCCTCAGCGAGGGCAGCCTTTTTTATTGATCTATGGGGATTTATTTCAGCTGGGTAGCAGGGTCGAGGTTGGCGCTCTCAATATCCTTGAAGTAGCGATAGGTGTCGACCATCAGTTCGCCGCAAGCGGGGTCGTCGGCCACGATGATTGCATGGGGATGCATCTGCAGAGCCGAGATGGTCCACATCTGGCTGATGCCACCCTCTACGCCATGGCGCAGGGCACGAGCCTTGTTGTGGCCGTTGACAATGAGCATCACGCTCTTGGCAGCCATCACGGTGCCTACGCCTACGGTAAGAGCGGTCTTAGGCACGAGGTCAACGTTGTTCTCAAAGAAGCGCGAGTTGGCAATGATAGTGTCGTGGGTGAGGGTCTTCATGCGGGTCTTGGAGGTGAGCGACGATCCGGGCTCGTTGAAAGCGATATGGCCGTCGGGGCCTACACCACCCATAAAGAGGTCGATGCCGCCGTAGCTCTTGATCTTCTCCTCGTAGCGTGCACACTCTTCGGCGGGGTTTTCAGCGTTGCCATTGAGGATGTTGACGTTCTCACGGAGGATGTCGATGTGGTTGAAGAAGTTGGTCCACATGAAGGTATAATAGCTCTGCTCGTGGTCGCGAGGTATGCCGCAGTATTCGTCCATGTTGAACGTCACTACATGCTTAAACGACACCTTGCCTTCCTGATAGAGCTTGATGAGGTTGCGATACATGCCCAGAGGTGAGCTGCCGGTGGGGCAACCGAGCACGAAGGGATGCTCAGCCGTGGGATGTGCAGCGTTGATGCGAGAGGCTACGTAGTTGGCCGCCCATTGCGACACTTTTTCATAGTCGGGCTCAATGATAAGTCTCATAGATGGTAATTTAGGGTTAGTATTGTTGATGTTTTTGTTTGGGTAGCAGGGTTGTTACACTTATAATTTACAAAGGTAGTAAACTTCTATGAGGTAGCGAGAGGAATTTTTGACATCCAAGCATTAAATTTAGTTAAAAAGCGGTGGGTATTGATTATTTTACTAAATTTGCAATCAAGTATGCTTGGCGATTGTTTTTACCTCTACCAACATAAAGACAACCCACAACTCCTACTACTAAAACTATCAACACCCACTTATGAGACATCCAGCATTCTTAGCGCTGATAATCGGCCTCTTAACGGCCTGCTCGAGCAATGCGGCTCAGCAAGGCAGCGCTTCGTCATCCGACAATAACGCCCCTGCTTCACAAAGCGCCCCAGCGGCTTCAGCAGCCGCTGCCGACGACGACGCCGTAATCACCCTTCAGCCTGGCGACACCATCGCCGCTCGCCCTCAGCTCCCCACCTTCGTCGACTTCAACGCCACATGGTGTGGGCCCTGCCGCAATTTTGCTCCCGTCTTCCACGAGGTGGCTCAGGAGTATAAGGGCAAGGCACTGTTTCTGTCGGTCGATGTTGACAAGTGTCCTCAGCTGGCCCAGAAATATGGCGTGCAGAGTATCCCTCATATCACCCTTATCCTTCCCGACGGCACAGTGAAGTCGACCGTTGGCTATCGCGACAAGGACGCCTTTGATGCCTTGGTCAAGGAGGCACTCAAGTAACGAGACACAACAATCTTTTTAACCCCTATAACTTATTGAAATCAACATCATGAAAGAACAAATCAAGAAAGCCTTTGCTGACCACTTCGGAGGCGAAGGCATCCTCTTCGTGTCCCCTGGTCGCTTCAACCTCATCGGCGAGCACACCGATTATAATGGTGGCTTCGTGTTCCCGGGCGCTATCGACAAGGTGATCATGGCCGACATTCGTCCCAACGGCACCGACCGTTGCCGCGTCTACTCGCTCGACTTGAACGAGACAGCCGAGTTTGGTCTGCGTGAAGAGGATGCTCCTGAGCAGCAGTGGGCACGCTACGTCTTCGGCGTATGCCGCGAGGTGATTAAGCGTGGTGGCAAGGTAGAAGGCTTTGACGCAGTATTTGCTGGCAACGTGCCTCTGGGCGCTGGCCTGTCATCGTCGGCCGCTCTCGAGAGCTGTTTCGCCAACGCGCTCAACGACCTCTTCAACGACAATCGTTTCCCCAAGATGGAGCTCGCCAAGATAGGCCAGTCGACCGAGCACAACTATTGCGGTGTCAATTGCGGTATCATGGACCAGTTTGCCTCCGTTCATGGCAAGAAGGACCATCTGATGCGCCTCGACTGCCGCAGCGGAGAGTTTGAATACTTCCCCATCAAGCTCGACGGCTACAAGCTGGTGCTCGTTGACTCGCGCGTAAAGCACGAGCTCGTTGACTCCCCCTACAACAAGCGTCGCGAGAGTTGCGAGCGCGTGGCCAAGAAGCTCGGCGTGGAGACCCTCCGCGATGCCGACATGGACATGCTCAACGCCATCAAGGACCAGATAAGCGAGGAAGACTACAAGCGCGCTGAATACGTCATCGGCGAGAAGCAGCGTGTGCTCGACGTCTGCGACGCTCTGCTCAAGGGCGACCTCGAGACCGTGGGCAAACGCATGTATGAGACCCACGAGGGCCTGTCGAAGCTATATGAGGTGTCGTGTGAAGAGCTCGACTATCTCAACGACATCGCCAAGGAGTGTGGCGTCAGCGGTTCCCGCATCATGGGCGGCGGCTTTGGTGGCTGCACCGTCAACCTGGTGAAGGATGAGCTCTACGACAACTTTATCGAGACCGCCAAGCGCAAATTCAACGAGCGCTATGGCCATGAGCCCAAGATTTATCCCGTGATCGTCTCCGACGGTTCACGTCGCTACGTAGAAGAATAGAATCGACTCCATTCTTATACTCCAGAGGAGCCTGCGCCGGATGCCCCGGCGCAGGCTCTTTTTGTGTATCATATATGGAGAATTGTAATTTTTTTGCAATATTCCGTGAAAAAAATTTGCCATATGCAAAAGAATGGTTATCTTTGCGCCAATATTTGCGAGTATAGTATATTCACATCATGCAAATAATCATTTAATTAACCATATCTCTTAATTTTAACCCAAATCATTATTTATGAGAAAACTTTACTCATTCCTGATGCTTGCTGCACTTGTGCAAGCAGCTTCGCAGTGAATGCTGCCAACTACACCATCGTAGTTACTGACGATGCTGCTTTGGCTAGTCTTACAATTAATGGCGAGGAAGTAGCCGTAGGTGAAACCCTTATCACAGGTACTTATGAGAATTATTTCTCCGCTACTGCTTATGCCGCTGATAACTTTGTCATCACTTCTGTAACTAATGGTACTCAATCTGTAGGTTCAAACTACTACACCAATGCCTCTTTCTACGATTATAATGGTGGTGATGTAGCTTTCATTATCAACACAGCCCCTGCATCTGAGTTCTATAGCGCTACTGCTACAATTAATCTGACTGCAGATGCTGATTCGTTGGCTATGGTTCGCTTTAGCGGCTCTTATCGTCAAGTTTACCTCAATGCTGGCGAAAACCAGATTGCATTTGCTCCCTCAATTGAGCAGAACTGGACTCTCGGCACTAGCACCTATGGCAAGTACTTCTATAGCGTAGAGCTTAACGACTCCGCTATCACTCAGTACACCTCTGCTTATTACTATCTCAATGACATGGTAGATGGTGATGTTCTTGATATCGTAGCTACTTGGCCCGATGTTGACTACACCGTTACTTTCGACATGCCCGCAGAGAATGTAATCAAGAGCGTAACTGTTGACAACGAAGAAGTAGAATGGGCTGATGGCGTTACCGCAAAGGCTGGTTCTTCTGTATCAATCAATGCCAACACTTCCTACTACAAGTTTAACAACGTGGTAGTAAACGGCGATACCCTCTCATACTTCTACGGCTATCATACTATCGCTCCTCTTACTGGCGATGTAGAAATGGCTTTCGATGTTGAGGCTTATCCTCTCTACACTGTTACTCTTAACATTGACGATGTTGACAATGTAAATGTAAGCAACATTCAGAACATTGAGCTCGTAAGCGGTGAGAACGTGCTTCAACTCCCCTACAACCCAACTGGCTATACCAACTATATCGAAATCCAGGCTAAAGCTGGTGGCTTCGAGATCACTTCATGTGAGGTTAATGGCGTAGAGGCTACTCCTCAGACCAACTGGAGCAACGAGAAATACTATGACATCGACCTCGCTGACAGCTTGGTAATCGTTGTTAAGACATTTGCTCCTTCACGCTACGAAGAGATGGCTCTCTATCTTGAATCTCTTGAGATTGGCAACTGGCCAGCAGAACTCACAAGTGCTTGTGGTTATCTCTACAATAACTTCGAGGCTGGCTACAACAGCATCCTGTTCGATAGCGCTATCGACAGCCCATTCGAACTCAATACCTACGCTTACAGCGCTACTCCTTATGTATACCTCAACAACGATCAGGTTGACCCAACTTGGACAGATGGTTACATCTTCGAAATCAAGGCTGAGGAGTTTGACGTAGTTAAGGTTTACAAGGAACAACCCGCTGAATACACTGTTTGCTTCCACGGCGCAACCAACGAGGCTGAGATGTACATGGATCGCATCCAGCTTGTTGAAAAGTTCAACTATGTAGCATTCCAGGGCACCGAAATCGCCATCCTCACTGCCAATGAAGTGAAGGTTAACGACGAGACCATCACCGCCGAGAGCGGCCGCATGTACATCGTAACTGTAAACGAAGATGTTGACATCGAAATCGTAGCTGAGACGACCGGTATCAACGGTATCGCTACCGAGGCTAAGAAGATGGAAGGCGTCTACAACATGCAGGGTGTTCGCGTTAGCAGCGACCTCAACAACCTCCCCGCAGGTGTTTACATTGTTAACGGTGAAAAGCGCATCGTTCGCTAATCCCGCCTGATTTTATCGACTAAAGGTGTCGGGCCTCAACCGTAGGCTCGACACCTTCAGTCGTTTTATAAGGGGTGTAATAATTTGGCTTTTTTTCACGTTAATAAGAAAGCATTTATGCACCATCACAAAAGCTTTAAAATTGCTTTACAACCCACCCTCCTAATATGACTATCAACCGAACATTAGCGGCATCCGTCGCCATCCTGAGCCTGCTGACAGGGAGCGCTCAAGGGCTAAGTCTCCGCGACCGCATGATGCTCCGCCATCAACAATCCTCCTCTGCCACCATCCCCACCGCCGTACGCCATCCTCTCCAGCAGCCTGCCACTGTGCAAACCAGCTCCGCTGGTTTGTCGACCTCCCTCCCCTCCCGCTCCTACGCTATGCTTCGCCTCGCCGACGGCGCTACCCTTGCCGACATCGCGGCAATGGAAGGCTTAGAGGTGCTCAGCGAGCGTCATGGCTTCGTTGCTGTCCTTGTTGACAACGACAAGGCTGAGGACATCGCTGCTTCGCGCTCCGTGGCCCGCATGAGCCTCTCGCGCAAGATAGAGCCCAAGATGGACCGTGCTCGCCTCATGAGTCGCATCGACGATATCCACGAAGGCACGGGTCTCACTCAGCCCTATACTGGCAAAGGCGTAGTGGCTGGTATCGTTGACGAGGGCTTCGATCCCAACAATGCCAACTTCCGCAACGCCGATGGATCTTCCCGCATCTCCACACTCTGCCGCGCCACTATCACATCAAGTGGCTCTATCAACCTTAAATACTATGACCCCTCGACGATAGAGAACTTCTCCACCGACGACAACACCACCTACCATGGCACGCACACCCTCGGCACTATGGCCGGCAGCTATCGCGGCGAAGGCCGTGTGGCTCTTGAAAACGACGACAATACGGGTGCATTGGTAAGCACCTGCGACATACCATACTATGGCGTGGCCTATGATGCCGACTTGGCAGTAGGAGCCGGCGCCAGCTACGATGCCCTGATAGCCTACGGCATTGACAACATTCTCAACTATGCCTACTATATGGACTCCCCTTGCGTCATCAATCTCTCGCTGGGCTCCAGTCAAGGCCCCCACGACGGCAACAATCTGATGGGTCAATTCCTTGAGGCTTGCGCCGAGCAGGACAACGCCATCTTCTGCATCGCCGCTGGCAACGAGGGCGATATGAAGATAGCCATCAACAAGACCTTCACCGAGGAGGACAATGCCCTGAAGACATTCCTCTACCCAATGGTGTATCCAGGTCCAGAGAATGGCAACCTGCGCGCTGGCAGCGTCGAAATCTACTCCAACGACTCCACAGTATTTACCCTCTCTGTGGTGATCTACAATAAGCAGCGTGGCCGTATCGCTTGGAGCAAAGGTATCGACGTGAACCTCGATGGCGAAGGTGTCTACTATGTCAGCTCAAGCTCCTACGCTGAGAGCAGCGACGACATCATTGACAGCCAGTTGGCCAAGTATTTCGAGGGTTATGTGGGCTTTGGCTCCATGATTGACGAGGACACCGGTCGCTACTATGCGATGATCGACTGCTACACCATCGACAACGCTGAGAACAACGCCGATGGCAACTATATCCTCGGCTTCACCGTCACTGGTCCTGCGGGCCAGCGCGTCGATGCTTATGGCGACAGCTACTATATGGAGTTTAGCGACTACGACCAAGAAGGCTGGGACGATGGCTCCTACAATGGCACCATCAGCGACCTTGCCTCCTCGCGCAAGGTGGTGGTGGTAGGCTCCTACAACAGCCGCGAGACGTGGCCTCTGCTCGATGGCACCATCGGCACGATGGAAGGCTACAGTTTCCCGGTAGGCGAAGTGACCTACTTCTCTTCGTATGGCACCTTGGCCGACGGCCGCAACCTGCCTCACGTGCTTGCCCCTGGCGCTGGCGTAGTATCGTCAATCTCCTCGCCTTACCTCTCAGCCGTCTACGACTCGGGCTATGATGCCTATGCCGACGATCTCTACTCGGCAGTAGCCACGGCTTATGGCCGCGACAACTATTACTTCCGCGACTTTGGCACATCGATGGCCACCCCCGTCGTGGCTGGCTCTATCGCCCTCTGGCTTGAAGCTAACCCGGCGCTGACAGTCGACGATGTATTAGACATCATATCCAAGACATCCCAGTGGGACGCGCTGATGGAGAAAGCTGCCGACCCTGTGCAGGTGGGCAATGGACGCTTTGATGCCTACGCAGGCCTTGTGGAGGCTATCCGCTTGGCAGGCATCTCGACCGTAGGCGCCGACAGCAAGTCGCCGCTGATGGTGCGCAGCCTCGGTGGCCGCTCCTTCCTGGCCTCCCTTCCTGGCGCCGAGAGCGTGCGCTGCGAGGTGTACGACACCACGGGCCATCTCGTGGCTCGCGCCTCTACCCCAGGCGATGAGCTGACGCTCGACCTCAACCGCCTCGCCAAGGGCGTGTACATACTGCGCGTTAACAACACCCATTCCCAGAAACTTCTATTACCATAGATATGAACCTACGCAACATCTTTATGCTCTCGAACCTCCTCGCCGTCTCAGCCATGGCCGAGGAGACTCCTCTCATCACATTCCACACCTCAATTTATGAAACAGACGGTGCCACCAACACTTTCTCGCTCGTGATAGGCGGCAACAATGGCGGCTATCTCGACATCGACTGTGGCTTTGGCCCCATGGAGGTGGAAATCGAGCCAGCCATCTACGACAGCGACCAAGAGGCCGTCACTGGCACGATTGTGTCATGCCAGGTGTCGAGTGCCGGCATCGTCAACATCTACGGCGACCCTGGCTCAATCGACTACTTTAATGCCGATGGCTGCTACATCACCTCAATAGAGTTTAACGACCCTACATCGTTGGAAACCCTCAGCCTTAGCCACAACGAGCTGGAGGCGCTCGACCTCTCGGCATGCACGGGGCTTCGTGTGCTTTACCTCAACGATAATGCCTTCTCCACCAAGCCTCTTATTGTAGGCCCTAACAAGCCCGAGCTAACCCTGCTCGACCTCAGCATCGTGGAGAATCTCGACCCGAGCTTCAATCTCAGTGACTACCCTGGTCTGATGGTGTTTGACGCCATGAGCTGCCCCACCCTTACCCAGATAGACCCCTCGGGCTGTCCTTACCTCACAAAACTGTCGATTGACTGCACCAACGTGAAGACGCTCGACGTCACCAACAACCCCAACCTCCTTATCCTCAACATTTCCGATACAGGCATCTCAGAGATTGACCTCTCGAAGTCGTCAAAGCTGGAGGAGTTTTATTGCACTCACACTTCTGGTGTCTACAATGCGGGGGTAAAGATTAGCTCGCTCGACCTCTCCAACTGCCCCAACCTCATCTACCTCTTTGCGGCAGGCAATGCCTTGACGGAGCTCGACGTGACCGCCAACACCAAGCTCGACCACATCTGGCTGCAGCAAAACTACCTGACAGTGCTTGACCTCTCCAACTGCCCCAACCTGACGAGCGTTCGCTTGGACAACAACTACTTCACCTTTGCCACCCTCCCCGAGGATCCTGGCACGTGGAATGAGTACGTCTACAACCAGCGCCCTCTGCCTATGAGCACATCCTACCTCTTGGGCACTACACTCGACTTCAGCCAGAGCGTACTGCGCCCCGACACCGAGACCTATGCTGCCCTCTTCTCCATCTCGGAGAGCGACCCCAACACCGCTACCGAGGTAGATGCCTCCTACTACACCTATGCCGACGGATGCATCACCATCAATGAGGCCATCTCGGATAGCGTGTACGTGGCGTTTGCCAACTCGATGTTTACGGAGTATGAACTGGATACTCCCAAATTCAAAGTGAAGAACAAGAGCGAGTATGGTCAGAACGACATCAAGCTCTCGTTCCAGCCAGCCGTGGATCCAGGCACAGAATTTGGCTTCTACATCGGTATCGATGGCGCCAGCGAGGCTGAGCCTGTACCCTTCTATGTTGACTATGGCAACGGCAGTCTAACTACGTTCTACGCCACCACTATCACTACCCCCGAGGAGCCCAACGCCGTTGGCACTCAAGCCTCCTATGGGATGGTGAAGCTCTACGTGCCCGAAGGGCAGCGCGTGACCGCCCTCAAGATGGACGGTATCGGTCTGTATAGCATCGACGTGACGGCAATGCCCTGCCTGCGCGAGCTCCAGATATCGGATGCTGGTCTTTACACCATCGACCTCCAATGGAACCGCTGCCTGCAGACACTCGACCTCTCAGGCAATAACTTCTACATCCTCTCGCTCGAAGGCAACAACACCAACTATGGCAAGAACGTGCTGAGCCACATCGACCTCTCCAACAATGCTATCTACGACCTTACCCTCCCCTCCGTGGAAGGCATCGAATATCTCGACGTGAGTCACAATGCCATCACATCGCTCGACTTCACCGACGCTGAGCGTCTCTACTACCTCAACGTCAGCTACAACGAGTTGGAGGAACTAAAGATCAACTACTGCAGCGCCCTGTTGACACTCGACGCCAGCCACAATCAGCTGACAAACTACACCGAGCCTGAAACCTTCGTCATGGAGACTCTCATCGTCAACGACAACCAGTTTACGATGGCCACTCTCCCGGCTCGCCATGGCATCGCGGAGTCAAACTTCATCTATGCTCCTCAGGCCATGATAAGCATCCCCTCCAAGGGCCCTGGCATCGACCTCTCGGCTCAGAATGTAGAGATTGATGGCGAGCCTACCGAGTTTAAATGGTATACTGTCGACGGTGTGAAGTTGGAAGCCGACGTTGACTACACCAACGAGGATGGCAAGATGCGCTTCATCAACACCGAGGTGGGCGAGATTTACTGCGCCATCACCAACGCTTCGCTGCCTGCTTTCAGCGGCGACAACGTGCTCCGCACCACCAACATCGAGGCCGCCCCGATGCCTACCAATGTGCTGGCTACATTCGTAACCACAGAGGATGGCGAAGAGGTGACCCTCTCGCTCGCCAGCCACACCACCAACAACGCTGTCTACATCGACTGGAATGGGGATGGCACTGGCCTCGAGCAGTATCCTCTGGCCACGGTCTACACTCTCTTTACCGCCACCACCAAGGCTGGCGCTGAGGTGAAGGTGTATAGCTACGACGAGCAGGACAATATGTCGGTGTTCAGTATGCGCGGGGCCACGCTCTCTTCGTTTGAAGCTCAGGGCCTCAACCAGCTCATCTGCTTCTCGCTGTGTGGTGCAGGTCTGAGCGAGATAGGACTCCCCGACGCTCCGCTCACCGAGCTCTTCCTCGAAGGCAACGCCCTGACCGACATCGACCTCTCAGCCTATCCCGACGTGGCCTTCGTAAGCCTTGCCGACAATCAGCTCCATTCTATCGACCTGTCGAAGAACACAATGCTGCAGAATCTGAGCGTGTCGACCAACTACCTGTCGAAACTCGACCTCTGCGACAATCCACGCTTGTGGGCAGCCTATGCATCGGACAACAACCTGACGGAGATTGACTTTGGCACCGTCACCAACCTTCAGCAGCTGGCCCTCGACCACAACTGCTTCAAGACCATCGACTTGTCGAGCCAGGAGAAACTGCTTGCGCTGACGCTCAACGACAACGACTTCACTCTGGCCACCCTGCCTCTGCCACAGTCGCAGTGGTCTATCTACTCTTACGCCAACCAGGCAGTGCTTGAGTGCAAGGCTGTTGATGGAGTGGTTGACTTGAGTTCGCAAGCCGAGGTCAATGGCACAGCAACGGAGTATCGCTGGTTTATCGACTATCCCGAGCTTAACGATGAAGGCGAGCTGGAAGGCGAAGAGCTTTACGTCAACGACGAATATACGCTTGAGAATGGCGTCACCTACTTCCACGGCGACTTCACCGGCATCGTAGGTGTGCTCCACAACTCGGTATTCTCCAGCCTCTATCTCTACACCCCTATGCTGAGCGTGACAGCCGGCATCGACACCGTGACAGCCGACGGCTCTGAGAGCCTTGACGTGGCTCTCGCAGGAAATGGCGTGACCATCAACGGTGCCTCGGGTCCCATCTACGTCTACGACCTTGCAGGACGCCTGATAGCCTTCGTGGCTCAGCCACAGGCCTCCCAGGCCATCTCCCTGACCTCCGGCACCTACCTCATCGTCGCCGGCCAATCGTCCGCCAAGGTCCTCATCCCCTAATCCCATACCTGACTATGTCATAAATGCTAATAGCCGCCATTTGGCGGCTATTAGTTTTTTGCGTCCTTTGCTATTTGGAAGAACCACTACGTGGTTCACCGATTTGCAACCCCATAGGGGTTGTTTCAATTAGATGAGAGGAAGGCCCTTTTTCCCAACCCCGTAGGAGTTGTTTCAATTAGATGAGGTGGTGAAGGGGGAGAGGGCGGCGGTGGGAGTGCCGTTGTCAAAGCAGCCTTTGTTGTAGCCACCGTTGTAGCCGGCTGGGGCCTCAGGCTCCCAATAGAAGATACCCTCAAGGTCGGCGTTGGCCATCAGGTAGGAAATCATCGAGGCGCAAGCATCGGCCTCGGTGTAGACCATACCCACCTCACAGAGCATCACTTCCTTGCCATACTCTGTCTTAGCCTTCTTCACATTGGTAATCATCTGGTCGATGGTCGACTGCCACGAGGCAGCCTCGGGATAGATGGAAAGACCTATCATGTCATACTTGCCACTATTGCTCTTCAGCGCTCCAAAGATGGTCTCGTAGAGATACCAGTTGTCGCCTGAGTCGATATGCACTATGACGGAGCAATCGGGGAAGATGGCCTTAGTGGCCTCATAGCCAGCGTTGACCAATTGGGTGAAGTTGGCTGGATTGTCGATACTCCCAAGAGGATAGAGGAAGCCTTGGCGCGTCTCGTTGCCGATCTGTACCCATTCGGCCTCAATACCTTCAACCTCCAAGCGCGAGAGCACGTCGGTGACGTGAGCCTTGACTGCGGCTGTAAGTTCTGTAAGGTCCATATCGGCCCAAGCCGCAGGAGTTGCCTGCTGGCCAGGATCGGCCCAAGTGTCGCTCATGTGGAAGTCAATCATCAAGCGTAAGCCGAGAGCGTTGGCACGGCGAGCCTTGAGCACTACGTCGTCGGCATTGCACCACCCATCAGCTGGGTTAACCCACACACGCAGACGGATAGCGTTGACGCCGCAGTCGTCGCGCAGGAGCTTCATACATTCCATCTGGGTGCCATCGGTACTGGAGAATGTATACCCTTCGTTCTCGAGTTGAGTGAGCCAACTGACGTCGGCACCGCGGGCATACGCTCCACGCTCTATCTCTACGGTAGTCTTCTCTACAGGAGGATTGGTGATGGGGCTATCTTCGTGGCAGGCGGTGCCCAGCGCCGAAGCGCTGAGCAGAGCTGCTGTAGTCAATATATTGCTGAGTTTCATAATCTAAGTGAAAGAGTGAAAAAGGGTTAACGAGCTGTATAGGTATAGGTGCCCTTGTTAAGGTCGACCGTGAGAGTATAAGAGCCATTCGGGAGGTCGTTGTCGCCATCGAAGCCATCATTGTAGAGGAGCAATTCGCCTGAGCCACCACCGAGGTAGATATCCCAGTCTTCATTGATGATGATCTTCACGCCCCAAGGAGTGTCGGCGGTCTTCTCCACCTCAGCTTCGTAGACGCAAGGTTCTATACGCGTCATCTCGCGGATGGTCCAGTCGTCGTTGAGGCCTGCATAGCCCACGCTCTCGATGGCAAACAACTTGTAGGTAAGATCGTTGAGCGACACTTGGAAGACGTATTCACCCGCCTCGGGAGCAGGGATGTTGCTCGACGTGTCGGTGTTGATAGTGCCCGACATTGCATCGCCGCTCTCATAGCCATAGCCATCGCCCCAGAAGGCTTCGTTCATGTAGACGTAGCCCCAGAGGGAGTTGACGTTGATAGCACCACCATAAAGGAGGGCATCCTCGTTGCAGACGATGAGATAGTTGGAGTAGCCCCACGAGCCAGTGATGCCATCGTCAATACCGGTCACGTAGAGATAGTGGGCCACTTCTACAGGAGCCTCTGCGCCTCCAGCATCGGCCGAGAGAGTCCACTGGCGAGGATTGCTGAGGTCGAGAGTCAGGCATGATTCGCCGCTGCTGCCTACGTTGACGCTGACAGCCGAGCCCGTTTCGCCAAAGGTCAGAGCATCAGCCGTGCCTCCGAAGCCTACAGTCTGAGCTATGGCGTTAGCATCGGTGGTGCCTGTATTGACATCATAGAGGGCCGCAGAGCCGTTGATGGTCACAGTGTAGGTGCCGGGAGTTGCATCGAAGGTGAATTGCCACTTGTTAGACTTGCGATCGTAGGTCATATCGCCCTGAAGGTCACCGCTTAGGGTCAGTGAGTTGATGAGCAGAGATGACCAGAGAGCCTCCTGAGTGTTGACGATGGTGTAATAGCAGCCCGAGATGCCGGGATACCACATGTTGCCAGCAGTGTCGTCGCTACCGAGTTTAAAGGCATACCAGTCAACATTCTCGTTGCCCCAAAGCACACCGTTGCCCTCCTGGAGATACCAGTTCTCCCAGGCGCCAGCGCCGATAAAGCCTTCATAGATGCCATCGCTATTGGCCGAGTAGAGGGTCTTGGAGGTCTCGCCCTTGTTGCTATCGAGGTAGTAGCCCACCGTCATGTCGATGACGTAGGGAGTTACGTTGAGAGTCATCACGTTGCTATACGTAGGATCAAGATTGTTGCCCAGCACGCTCTTGATGCGTATATATAAAGGAGCTTTCACACCGCCCTCAAAGCCTATGCGACCCAGGAGATTGTTGAGCTGGCTTACGGTGTACTGCACATAGTTGACGCCCTTGCTGACTGTGGTCTCCACCACAGCATCGAATGTAGAAGTGGCGGCCATCTCCACAGTGTTAGTGATAGCATTGGAAGGAGCTGCCACACGAGGATCGCTTAGCGTCAGCTCTCCATTGTCGGTCCAGTAGAGAGTGAGGGCTAGGGCATCGAGGTGGTTGTAGTCGAGGACTATGTCGTCGGTGGTGCCGCTAAGGGTCACGTCGTCGCCCCCCGAGGTGTATATTGTGTCGCCATCGTTGTCGCAGGCAGTCATAGCCATCAGCATCGAGCCGGCTACCAGCGAGGCAAACATAAGATGATTCTTTTTCATTGTCATTGGGTTTTAGCAGATTAGTATTCCTTGTTGACAAGATTGGGATTGGCTGTAAGCTCGGTGGAAGGGATGGGGTAGTAGTTGTACTTACTCTCCACAGCTCGGCCGGCCACTACACCGCCTTTCCACTGCCAGAGGTAGGAGGAGGTGGTAAACTGATCGTAGCGCACGAGGTCGGTGCGTCGCACCATCTCATGATACATCTCGCGTCCACGCTCGTCGAGAATCCACTGGAGGGTCATCTCGCTGACGGTGATGTTGCCGCTCTGGTCGCCATAGGCACGCTCGCGCAGGGCATTGACGAGGTCGAGAGCTTCGGCCTTGGTCATCCCGCTGGCTCCGCGCATCACAGCCTCAGCAGCCGAGAGATACACCTCAGCAAGACGGAAGAAGGGCACGTCGGTATCGCAACCAGCCGAGGCCGACGAGCTTGAAGCCACTCCATCATCAGTGAGGTTGGTAAACTTCTCGCTGTAGTAGCCCTGAGTGGCCTCATCGAGAGTCTTGTCGATATACTGAGCCTGGCCATCGGTCCAAAACATGCAGCGGCAATCCTGGCTCGTAGCCACGTCGCCAAAGAGAGCGGGAAGCTCGCCACGCACACGCCAGCTGCCCCAGCCAGCATCCAGACCATACTTTGCGGGGTCTTGCGAGCTGTCGCTACCGCATGAGCCGCACACCAAGTAGGTACCAGCTCCCCACGATGTAGTGGTGTTGGCATCGGTGACAAAGCCCAGGATAATCTCGTTGGTGCGCTTGTAGTTGTCGGCGTTGAAGAGCTTCTGATAGTCGGCTTCAAGCGAATACTTGCCCGAATTGATAATCTTCTGGCAGTAGGTAAGACACTCAGCATATTTGTCTTGCCCCGTATATACCTGGGCGTTGAGGTAGAGACGCATAGCCACAGCCCAAGCAGCAGCGCGACCCGCCCGACCATATTCGTTGTCGAGAGGAAGCTGATCGGCGATGGCCTCAATCTCACTCTCGATGAAGGAGAAGAGCTGAGAGGCGGTGTAGGCCTCGGGGATAAAGCCAGTGGAGGGGGTATTCTCATCCACATACGGACCCTGGCGGAAGAGGTCGAGCACCAGATAGTAGCTCAGCGCACGCATGAAGCGAGCCTCAAGAGAATATTGAGCGATGTCGGCCTGCTCAGTTGAGGTGAAGCCGCTGATATGGCTTTCGTCGCAGTAGCGCAGAAATTCGTTGCAAAGGGCGATGTTGTAGTAGAGACGATAGTATGTGTCGCTCACCCAGGGGTCGCTCGCGCTCCAGCTCATATAGGAGAGGTCGGAGAGATTGTCGCCCGAGAGCCAGCGCATAGCAGTCTCGTCGGTTGCAGCCTCCTGAAGGTTGAAGTAGCCGCGCAGCAGGTCTTGGCCATTGAAGCTGGAGAGGTCGACGTTGCCAGCCTTCTCTTGGCCTACGATAGCGTAGGAGGCGTAAATCTTGGCCAGCACCATCTTGTAGCCATCGGCTGTGGCATAGACCTCAGAGGCATCTGTCTCTATCACCGGATATTGGTTGAGGTCGTCGGTGCAGGCCGTGCCCAGGAGGGCAAGCCCACACGCCAGAGATATGATAGTCTTTTTCATTGTGTTTGTAAAGTGTTAGAAGGTTAGACCCAGAGTGACTGAATACGTGCGAGGACGAGGATATACCGAGGTGTCGACGCCAGTGGCGCTTTCAGGATCGATGCCCTTGTAGTTGGTGACAGTGAATACATTCTGCACCATGGCCGAAACGTGGAGATTGAGCCAGCGCGTCACCTGTCCAAAGTCGTAGCTGAGCTGCACATTGTCCATCTTGAGGAATGAAGCATTTTCTACATAGTAGTCGCTGAGATATTGACGGTTTTGGAATCCAGTCTCGAGGAAACTCTTTGAGAGATTGTTGTTCTGGCCGGCACACCAAGTGGTACATTCCCAAGCGCCCATGTTGGCACTCATGCCATTGTAGACGTAGTTGCCAAATTGAGCACGCAGGGAGGTGCTGAGAGTCCATTTCTTATAGCGCAGCGAGGTGCTGAAGCCAAGAATCCAGTCGGGCGAAGGCGAGTGGTAGTGGTAGAGGTCGTTGCTGTCGATGATGCCATCACCATTGAGGTCGGCATAGAGGCCCTCGATAGGCTTGCCGGTGGCTTCGTCGTAGATCTGCTTGTAGACGTAGTAGCTGTAAGGAGCATAGCCTGTGGAGAACACCTGCATCTGCGATGAGTCGATGTAGGGGCCTACCGACGTGTCGGGGCTATCGGCACCAGGCACGAGAGTAAGGTTGGTAATCTTGCTGTCTTGATAGGTGGCGTTGGCTGTGGCTGTCCAGTCCCAATCGCGAGTGGTGATGAGATTGGCGTTGATGGATATCTCCACACCCTTGCTATCTACGTTGCCCACATTGGTGAGCATCACCTTGTCAAAGTTGACACCAGCGGGCGAGGGCACGGTGGCCAGCAGGTCCTCGGTCTTGCGTGTGTAGTAGTCTACGCTACCCGAGAAGCGGTTGTTGAGAAAACCGAAGTCGAGGCCGAAGTTCCAGCTCTTGGTGGTCTCCCACTTGAGGTTGGGGTTGTAGGCCTGCGGACGATAAGTGTAGATGGGCGTGCCGTTAAACTGATACTGCGCGCCTGTCTGACCGATGGTGTAGATAGGGAGATAGCTATAATTGGCGATACCGTCTTGCTGACCGGTGATGCCATAGCTGGCGCGAATCTTAAGGTCGTTCATTACGTCGCGGATACCCTCCCAGAAGCTCTCGTTGGACACACGCCAGGCAAGCGCCACCGAGGGGAATGTGCCCCAACGATTGTCCTTAGCAAAGCGTGAAGAACCGTCGCGGCGAAAGGTAGCAGTGAGCAGGTATCGACCATCGAAGGTGTAGTTGATACGTCCGTAGTAAGATATCAGTGAATGGCGCTGATCGCTGGCAGCCGACGAGGAGTAATAGTCGCCGGAGTAGGTCAGCTCTTCATACGGGGCGCTATAGTATTTCCACCACTGATAGTCGTAGCCAGCGGTTACGTCGAGCGTAGAGCTGATAGCCTCAAAGTCCTTGTTGTAGTTGGCATAGACGGTCAGCAGCTTGTTGTAATTTTTCTGCGGCCCGTATTCATAGTCGCGGCCACCGCTGGTATAGTAGGAGTAGTTGGTATCAGGAATCACCACGTGGCCTTTGCCATGCGAGTAGTCGTAACCGCCAGTGACGTGGAAGCGGAGCTCGGGCAGCGGGTGGAGCTTGTAGTCGATGTCTACGTTGCCTATAAGGCGATATACGTTGGAAGTGGATTCATACATCTCCAACATTCCCAGAGGGTTGGGCTGACCACCTTGGGCAGGCCCACCAGTGTTGTCTACCACTTGGCGATAGCCACCATAGATGCTCGAAGCGTCGTAGACCTCCTGAGTGGGGTCGTAGACCAATGCCCCCCATATAGCTCCCTCTTCGGCAAAGCGGTTGTGGCTGTAGGTGCCCTTTCCGCTGACGTTGATGCGCAGATGGTCGTCGAGTAGAGTTGGAGTAAGGTTTACGTTGGCTGTGTAGCGATTGCTCTTGTCGGTCTTTAGGATACCGGCTTGGCTCATAGCGCCGAGAGCCACACGGAAAGGAAGCCACTTGCCGGCGCGGCCAGAGATGGATAGCGAGTTGTCGGTGCCAAAGGCTGTGCGATAGATTTGGTCGTTCCAGTCGGTAGAGGTAGAGCCAAGATTGGCACGCTGAGCGTCGGTGCCATACTGATTGTAGACGTTGACAAACTCATCGCGGCTGAGCATATCGGCTGTCTTGGTCTTAGTGGAGAGCGAGTTGGTGGTCTGGAAGCTCACCTTCACGCGGTCGCCACCACCCTTCTTGGTAGTGATAATGATGACACCATTGGATGCGCGGCTACCATAGATGGCCGTAGAGCTGGCATCCTTGAGGATGGTCATCGTCTCGATGTCGTTGGGGTTGATGAGGCTCAAGAAATTGCCCGAGCCCGACACAGAGCCACCCACCTCCATCGGCACACCGTCGAGCACGATAAGAGGGTCGTTGGAAGCATTGAGCGACGCACCACCACGCACACGGATTGTGGAGCCACCATTAGGCGAACCGCCTGAGTTGGTAATCTGCACACCGGCAATCTTGCCGTTGATAAGTTCTTCGGGCGAGGAGATTACACCCTTGTTGAAGTCCTTGGCGCCTACGGAACTCACTGAGCCCGTAAGGTCGTCCTTCTTCTGCGTACCGTAGCCTATCACAACCACCTCCTCGAGGAGCTGGGTGTTGGGGGTCATCTTCACCTCCATCTTGCCATCGGCGGGGATGGCCACTGTGAGCTGATTGTAGCCTATGAACGAGAATTCAAGATGAGTGGTTGCCTGGGGGACACTCACAGAGAAGCGGCCGTCAAGATCCGTGGCGGCTCCAAGATTAGTACCCGGCACACGCACTGTGACGCCCGTCATGGGTTCGTCAAGTTCGTCCACCACCGTACCCGTCACCGTGCGATTCTGGGCCAAGGCCGTAGGAGCCATCAGCCACATCAAAAGCACGGGCAGCAGGCAGCGCAGCGCTGCTTTCATGGTCGTTTTTGCTTTTTCCATTGGTTGTTGTTTGGGGATTATTTATTTCTTTTCTATTCTATCTTCTATCTCTCTATCCTCTATCTCTCTGCCTTCTATCTCTCTATCCTCTATCTCTCTATCCACACTGATTTGAGAGCGAGAGAGGCGTTAGAGCCAGCCTCGGCATGGCCTATCACCTGGATATCCTCAATCTCTGATAGATGGAGAGGAATGGTAGCTGCCGAGCTGTCGGGAGTGAACTCACGTCCCAAGAACACAGGATAAGGCTCAGGGCAAAGCAGCGTGGTGGAGAGAGCGAAGTCGTCGATGGTTAGGCTATGCACTCCTGGCACCAGTGGCAGATGAGCATTGTAGCTCAAGCCATCGCGAGTGATGAGAGCGAGCTGCAGGTCGTCGATTCCTTCGCATGCCCCTGTCTCTACATTGAGATGATGGGTGTCTGGTATCGTCACATCTTGAAGCATATCGCCTACGTGTTTTAGCACCACGATATTTGTAGGCTCCTTGACATCCCACATGGATGCTGTCAGCTGGTCGTCGGCAGGGCGCCCGCCGTGCTCATAGCCGTAGCGTGTACCCTCCCATCGGCTTGGAAGCGTCGAGATTTCGCTACCATCGAGGTCGGCCTGGGGAGTGAGCAGGCGTAGAGGGCGTGAGGGGTCGTAGATAGCCGTATGGTAATATTGAGCTGATGACTCATCGTAGTCCCAGTCAAGGGGCGCTCCTTCACGACCTTCAGGATAGGTGAAGGGTCGGCCTTCACACCATGCAACAAGATTGTATCGGCCCTCTTCAGCGCCAGCCCAAGCCAGCAGCGCGGGAGATTCGAGAGTCAGCGAATAGTGTCCTTGTCCTCGGTCCTCAAGGGTATAGATGGGATTGTGATGGTTCCAGAAAGAGACTGTAGATGGATAGAGCTGAAGCGAATCCATTCTAAGCGTGGAGGCTACTTCTACATCAAGCGTCAACGGGCGGCCGATTTGGGCTGTGACTACTGGATGATGGGCGAGCGCCAATAAGGCATCACTGGGCTGTGGAGCCACATATTCATTGATGCGTTTGGTGCCATCGCCATAGGCAGCCGTAAGGTCAAGAGCCTTAAGAGCACCAGCAGAGACACCCAAGAGATAGACTCCTGGAGTCACTTCAAAAGTAGCATCTTGAGCTGTGGCTATCTCGCCATTGTCAATACGGAGAGCTACCAACTGAGCATCAAGCCCTGGTAGAGTGGCCTTCAAGGGATGTTGGCGATACACTATCTCCCCCACCCGGCGCTTCAGCGATGGCTTGGCAAAGGGATCGGCGGTAAGCATCACGTCGGGCATCACTTCCAGACGCCACACTCCCTGCTCTATACGGTCAAGGAAATAAGCTCCCGAGCCTTCGTAGGCGATGACGGGCGAGGACCCGTGGCCCGCTATCTGCTCCATTGTGTCGAAGGAGGCAGGGGCCACATCGGTGGTGTTGGTGTAATAATATTTCTGGCCATCGTTGACCATCGCCAAGTCGCGGCGTGCGCTCACCATGAAGGGTCCAAAGATAGTGTCGGCAGGATAGCTGCCATAGTTGGCGCCGAGAGGCGTCTGGCGTGTCACTTCGGCGGCTACCATCATTCCCAGCGCTTTGCCAGGAGTGTAGGCAAGGTTGAGATAATGGGTCTGATATTCGGTGTTGGCCCACGCAAGGTCGATGGGATCGTAGGCAAACTGAGTAATCCACTGGAAGCCCTCCTTGCGAAAAGTGCGAGCCGCTGCTGGGAAGACGTAGGAGTAGAGATTATCGGCGGGGTCGTATTCATACACTACGCGCGATAGAGCCTCGTAGCCCTTCATCTCCTTAAAAGGAATTTCATATTGGTCTACGAAGGGAAGGAAATTGCCATGGCGAGTGTGGCCACTGACAAGGTTGAGAGGATACCACTGATAGGTGGTGCCGTCGATATCCGCCTCATAATATGCCTCGGCCACTTGGGGATTGTGGCTCACGTTGTAGAGCACTGTCTTGTCCCAGCCAGCGCTGCGTAGAGCCTCAGCCATAGTGTTGATATAGGCAGTCACCTGCGGGGCTTCTGCCGTGTGGCAAGGTTCGTTGTTGATTTCCATGGCCAATATCATGGGGTCGGTAGCGTAGCTCAGGCTGGTATAAGGATTGACGTGTTGGGCCAAGGCTTGGATATACCGGCTCTGAGCAGCGATGGCCTCATCGTCGGCATGGATGGCACACTTGTCATATCGGTAAGAATAGGCGCCATTGGGGTCGCTGTTGCGTTCGGGATAGCCGTTGCCAAAGTTGGTCTGCGCCGTGAGAATGATGCTTATCTGGCGCTGCTCCAGCTGCGCTATGAGATAATCAAGGAGGTCGAGATGATCATTGGACTGAAGGTTGCCCTCATGGTCGGCAAGTTCTACATCCCACAGATGGAGGCGAAAGGCGTTAAGGCCCAGACGCGACATGTGGTAGACATCGCGATCGATGGCCTCCTTGCGGTCAACACCCAGATAACCCAGAGCGCGGTAGGCGTGGGCAAAGGGCACTGTGTAGTTGGTGCCGTAGTAGTCGCCTATGAGCGGCTTTAGCTCGCGGGCGGCTGTGGTGCTCGTCATGGGGGCAGCAGCGGTAAGAAGGGCTGCCAACATGGTAGTAGTGATGAAGGAGTGATGGCGTTTCATGACTGCAAATCTACTCAAATGAGGTCCCTGTGTAAAGAATAAAGCAGACTGTTTAGAGAATATTTTGGACATCCCTGCTTGATTTTCCTATCCTGGTCCCTTTTTATGGCCTTAAGATACAGGAGGTGGTGAATCCTGGGCTACATACTGTGAGGGTTTGACCCCATACTGCGCCTGGAAGCACTTGGCGAAGTAGCTACTGCTACTGAAGCCCACCATATACATTACCTCCGAGATGGTAAACTTCTTCTGCTCGAGCAGCAGTGCGGCCTTGCGCAGACGTATCTGGCGGATATAGTCGACTGGCGACGAGCCAGTATACTTCTTGATGAGGCGATAGAGCTGCTTGGCGTTGATGCCCGTGTTGTCGCTCACGAAGCTCACGTTGAGGTCGGGGTCGGCGATGTGGGTCTCGATGACGTTGGTCACTTGTGCCATCTGCTTCTCGGCAACGCTTTCGGCCACGATGGGTTGCGGAGTGGTGATTTTCTCCATTCTCAGTTGTTGCATCATAGCTTCTCGCGCCTTCAAGAGCTGGGCTATGCGAGCCTTAAGCATCGGAGCCTCAAATGGCTTAGCCATAAAGGCATCCACGCCCGCAGCTAAGCTCTCGGCCTCGGTGGCGCTGTCGTCCTTGGCCGTCAACATTATGATGGGAATGGTAGATAGGTAAGGATTAGACTTTAGGCTGCGACACATCTCCAGCCCCGTCATCACTGGCATCATCTCGTCGGCGATAATCACGTCGGGATGGAATGTAGTGGCCACGGCAAGACCCGCGCGTCCGTTGCCAGCCGTCAGTATGGTGTAATCGTCGGCAAGAATCTCGCTGACAAACTTCACAATCTCTTGATTGTCGTCGACGATGAGCACACGCTGACGGCTGGTGTCAATCACCTCCTCGTCGGCAATCCCTTGTCCTTCATCAGCGAGGGCTGGATGGAGATTGCTGATGTCGCCCATAGGGAGATGGATGACGAAGGCTGTCCCCTCGTCCTCGCGCGAGCGCACTTCGATACGTCCGCCATGGAGCTCCACATACTGCTTCACAAGATAGAGGCCTATGCCGGTACCCTCGCGATTGTTGGCCGTGCGTGCCGAGCGAAACATGCGCTGGAATATCATCCCTTGCTCGCTCTCGGGGATGCCCACGCCATCGTCGCTCACTATGATGACTATCTCGTCGGCCTCTTGCTCCACAGAGCAGGATATAGTGGCTCCCTTGTCGGTATACTTGCAGGCGTTGGAGAGGAGATTGTTGAGTATCGACTCGGTCTTCACTACGTCGAGGCTCGCCATAATCGAAGGCTGTGAAGCGGTGAACACAAAATGCTTGTCGGGGTGTGCCTGACGGTAATTGTCAAAGATATGCTTGGCTATATACACCACGTCGGCCTGGTAGTGGATAAGCATTTGATCAACGGAGGTGTTCTCCATACGGTTGATTTCCACGGCGCAATGCACGAGGGTGTTGAGCCTCACGGCATTATCGTAGATAGTGTCAAGGCGGCGACGCAACCGAGGATCGGAGGCCTCTTCCCTCATCTGGCTTACTGGGCCGAGTATCATAGCCAGAGGGGTCTTGAGTTCGTGGCTCATGTCGGTAAGGAAGCTAATGCGATTTTGGACAGTGGCCATCGTCAAGGCTCTCTCGTGGCGCTCGGCAATGCGTTGTGTGCGGCGCCGGAAGTAGCTGGTTACCAACCAAGCAATAACTCCAAGGATGAGGAGGTAGATAAGGAAAGCCCACCATGTGATATACCACGGGCGTGCCACATTGAGGAGTATGACCAAAGGCTCTGCCTCAGCGCCTGCCACCTTAATGCTCAAGCGATGAGCGCCGTAAGGGAGGCGTGGAAGGGTAATCACGTTTTGGCCCTCGTCGAGAAGATTCCATGTCAGGTCGCGATCGTCAATCTGATAGGCATAGCGCAGAGGTAGCTCTTGAAGGAAGTCGAGCGCCGACACCTCAAGCTGGGCCGTATGATAGTCGGGAGGGAGCGATAGGCGTGGCGACTCGCTGAAAGCCGCCATGGTAGGGCCTATCTCCCCGCCCAGCAGTGGTTCTCCATCGAGCATCACCGACATCACCCTCACCTGATGAGCTGGGCCTTTATGGGCAGCCACTCTCAGAGGATCCACTCGATAGATAGCGTCGAGCGCACCCATCAACACCTCGTGGCCCTCCTCGTCGTAATAGAGAGCCGTATAGCTCTCCTCGGGCAGAGGCAGCAGGTGGGCATCCAGTGAAAGTTTGTCGATAGCCCATACACCGCCCATGGTGGAGACCCATAGTTGCTGCCCTACGTTTTCGAGAGCGAGGACATTGCCATTGGCAGATCCCGGAAAGCGGATAAACCGCTCTACCTCTCCTTCAGGACTTATCAAAGCCACACCCCCTTCAAATCCGCACCATATCCTTCCTCCTTCATCGGCAATTATCACCTGAGGATAGCTCCCCGTCAGGCTTTTTATATCAATGGAAAGTGGCGCTTGGCGAGGATTTAGAAGAGTGACGGTGCTGTCGCGGAAGTTGAGCACCCACTTTTGGCCGTTTGCGCCCTTTATCAGCTGGCTAATGAAGTCGTTGGGCAGGCCCTCAGTTTGCGTGATGATACTGTCGGCCACGTAGTTGCCCCCCGACTTTAAAAGGCTTTGATAATCGGCCATCATCACGCCGCCCAGATAGGAACCCACCCAGAGGGTGCCATCTTCGTCCTCCACCATATTATAAGCCCAGTTGGCGTTGCGACGATGGGTGGCATCGGTCAGGCGATAGTTGATCATCTGGCCAGTGGTCTCGTCAAGGCGGTTTAGGCCCCCATCGGAGGTGGTCCATACGGCACCATCGCTCGTCTGATATATCTGTCGGATGCGGCTGTGGGAGATTGGCCATGAAGGGTCGCCTACATTAAACCATCGCGTGGATCCGTCGGTCAGTTGCTCTATCAACCCGTTGCTTCCTCCTATCCAGAGGCGCCCCTTATCGTCGCGCATGATGGTGAACACTTGGCTACCATCCCCTCGGCCAGTCAAGGCGCTGAGGGATATACGCTCCATCTGATCGTCGGCAGCCAGAAGCGAGAGGCCATCTTCGGTGCCTCCCCACAGAGCTTGTTCTTTGTCGAGGAAGAGGGTCCACACCACATTGTTGGCCAGCGACATCTCTTGCCGCGAATCGTGGCGGCAAAGCTCCAGCTGGCCATCGGGCGTGAGGATATAGACACCCTTGTCAGAGCCTATATATAAGGTGCCGAGGGGCGAGATGGCGAGAGCTTTTACGGAAATCTCAGGAATATCCCTCACCTCCTCGGCCTTCTCTTGAAGAAGGTCATAGAGCCATAGGCCATTCTCAGTGCCCACTATCAGGCGCTGATTGCCGGGCTGGAATGCGAGGGCATTGACAAAGAGAATGGAACTACGCGATGCTGGGAGGAGCTTCAGGGTGTGCCACTCTCCCAACTGAGGATAATAACAGCCCAAGCCGTCGTAGGTCCCAACATAGATTTCGTTTTTTGGCCCCACGAGAAGGGCATATACGGCTTGATGACCCATGGGGGTGGCTACATGCTCCACTGTGCCAGTGGCGAGATCATAGGTGAATAGGCCAAAGAGCGAGCCAAGCCACAGGCGTCCGTCAACCTCTACGGCAGCACGCATCTCGCCGGGGAGGCTTTCCGCTTCGAGACGCTCCAGTTGGCCCGTGGGCTTATGATAGCGCAGCAAGCCGTTGTTGGAGGCGAGATAGAGGTCGTCCTCCCCCACAGTCACTATAGCATGGATGTGGGCTTGCGACAACGCTTCAGGTGCCAGCGTAGCGGCATGGCGCAGGCGGTGACCATCGTAGCTGAAGAGGCCACCGTTGGTGCCGATCCACATCAGGCCATCCTGGTCTTGCTCGATGGCAAAGACGGTGGTAGGATAGGAGTTGATGCGGACGTTGTGCCAGCGCGAGGGCTGATGTATCAATGGTCGGGCCATCCCTGAAATGGCCAGCAGCATAGCTGTGATGATGATGAGTATCCTCGTCTTCATGATATCGGCTGAAAATTCACTTTGCAAATATAGCTAACTTCCCCCGAATCACAACAACACAAATCACCTCTTCTTGGCCACAAATCTCCCCACCCCAAGCAGAATCGGCTTTGATAATTTAGAGAAAAGGGCTATTTTTGCAGCATAAAAACGTTGCAACTCCGACTTCCTATGATAATACTTAGGCGTATACTACCCTTGCTGTTGTGGCTGATGGCTGCGCAAGGACAGGCTGTAGACATCGTGGACAATGGTGTCAACTACGACATTGTGTCGTTTACCGACTTCACCTGTAAGGTGGTAAAGAAGAGCGGCAACGGCTACGTGGGCGATATCGTCATTCCTGATTCTATCATCTACAATGGCAAGGCAGTACGCGTAATTGCCATCGACTCAGATGCTTTTTACGACAATCAGGGTCTCTCATCTATAACTCTCGGCAACAACATAGAGCGAATTGGCTCAGGAGCCTTCTACGGCTGCAAGAGTATACAGGAGATTGTCATCCCCGACAAGGTGAAAAATATCTCCTCCAGTGCCTTCAAGAATTGTTATGGACTCAAGAAGGTAACCATCGGAGCGTCAGTAGAAAAAATCGATTACTTCGCATTCGCCAATTGCAATTCTGTGGAGGAACTGGTCATCAAAGATGGCTCTACAACGCTTGAACTACAGCCAGCCTATACCTATACGGATGCCAACGAGCGCGGGATAGGCACTTTCGGCTACTTCAAGCTGAAAACGCTTTATCTCGGCCGACGTTTAAATTACACCAGCGATTATGACCACGGATATTCGCCCTTCGAGGCTCAGAAATCGCTCAAAGAGGTTACTCTCGGAGAGGCCATTGTTAGCGTCGGCCCCTATCTCTTTTCGAGATGCTCTGCTCTAGAGAAGGTAACCTCTCTGGGTGATATAATCACTGTCAGAGAGTACGCCTTCGCCTCTCTTGACAGCCTCAGAACCCTTAATCTTGGCAACTCCGTAAAGACCATTGGCGACATGGCCTTCTATAAATGTAAGAAATTGGAAAGCATCACTCTGGGCGACCAGCTACAAGATATTGGCGACGAGGCTTTCCAGGGATGCTCTTAGCTCACAGAATTCCAATTCCCTGCCACGCTCTCCTCTATTGGATACGGGACCTTCATGGAATGCACATCTCTCACCGTGGTGGAGATACCTGCTGGGGAGGTTGGCACTAGTGGTTTCTACTCCTGCGATTCGCTTAAACAGGTAGTGCTTGGCGAAGACGTCAAGAAGGTCTACTACGAGGCTTTCGGCAAGTGTCGCTCGCTCGCGGAGGTCCATTTCTATGGCTCTCCAACAATGGAGACTAAGGTGTTTGAGGCCTCGTCAGCCATAAGTAATGTCTATTGTCATACCACCACGCCACCGTCGGCAGGCTGGGGAAGCTTTGACAACCAAGTATATATGAACGCTACGCTCCATATACCGGCTGGCAGCGCTGATACTTATGCTAATGCATATATTTGGCAGAACTTCTGGTTTGTAGAGGAGGATGCCACGGCAATCCATACTGTAAACGCTGATAAAGGCTGGTACTCCATCGAAGGACAGTCAATCCACGCTCCAGGAGCCTCCGTATTCACCCTCGATGGACGCCCTGTCAAGCAAGACACTCCACTCCCTCCCGCCGTCTATATAATAGTGAGAGGCAACGAAGCCGTAAAAGTGGCCTTAAAGTAGCTATTGTTTTGGCGAGCTATAGACGCTTGAATATATCAAGATAAATCTTATTTTTTGCACCTTGAAATGACTAACAACCGCAAAAATGTATCCACGCGAACAAATAGTAAGAGAGTGGCTCGACAGCCACGACATCCCCTACACTATCTACTATCATCCCGAAAGCCCCACGATAGAGATAGCCAAGCAGTATTGGCTCCCCGACGGGTCGCTCCACTGCAAGAACCTCTTCTTTCGCAACCATAAGGGCAACCGTCACTATCTGGTGTGCTTCGACTGCGACAAGGACCTCGACATACATCAACTGGAGCAGAAACTCCACCAAGGCAAACTCACCTTTGCCTCTCCGCAACGCATGGAGCGCTACTTAGGGCTGGAGCCAGGCAGTGTGTCGCCCTTTGGCCTTATCAACGACAAGGAGCATCACGTCACCCTCTTTCTCGACAAGAAGATAAAAGAGATGGAGCTCCTAAGTTTCCATCCCAACGACAGCCGGGCCACGCTGGTCATAGCGCGGCCTGATTTTGAGCGCTACCTCCAGATTTTGGGGAATCCTTTGGAGTTCTTAGAAATATAACCAACATTCCAATGGCTAATTGAAACAACTCCTGTCAGGGTTGTGGAAGTTAAAAAGGCGGCTGCCCTCCACGGGTAGCCGCCTTCTTAAAAAAACAGATTATTAGAGTGTATCACTTACTTCAAAAGTGCCTTACGCGACGTGCCGTCGGCGTAGCGTATGATCACAATACCGCGATAGGAAGAATCGACAGGCTGGCCGGTGATAGAGTAACGGCCTATCTCTTCTCCTGCGACATTATCCCCAAAGGTACTCATAATAGACGTGATAGAGGCATACAGACGGCTTTCTCCGCTTTCAAGGTTGACAAGCATAAACTTGTCGCTCTGGCTCAGAGCCGTCGCGCCGTCGCTCTCGTAGCGAGCCACTACATCATAAGCAAAGTCATCGTAGCCAGTATCGGCCAAGGATGAGAATGTAGCTGAAGTGACGTCGGGGCCCACCTCTTGGCTTGAGAGGAGGAAGAAACAAGCATCGCCAGCCTTCACATCCTGCTCCACCTTGAGATAGTCGAGGCAGAAAGCATTATAGTCCGTTGAGTAGAAGTCGAGGGTGTTGCCTGAGCCTGAAATCTCCAGGTCGAGATAGCCATCAATCATTCCATTCTTATCGAAGGAGAGGGTCACTGAGAAGTCGCCATAGCGCATTGTCATAGTGCCATCGGCCTCGCCATAGGCCACGAGCGTTATGCGTGTCCAGTCGTTGTTGGCCAGGAAGAGAGCCGGACTCGAAAGGGTGCTCGACACATAGTAGGATTCCATAACGCCCACGCAACTGTTGGCAATCACGTTGCCAAGGCCAGTCCAGCCTTTGTTGTCGGCATAATCGTCAAAGCTGGTGATGTCAAAGTAGTTGTCGAGCGACTCTGGGCTGAAAGGATCGGCCTTGCTATCAACGCGGCTAAACTCCTCTTCAAGGATGGTAAACATGCCATCCTTCTGTGCTGTCACGGCACCATAGTTGTTGACCTGGTAACCAGTAGCTTTGGCCACAGGCTCCCAATTGGCAGTATAGGAGCCGCGAGAATCAACATTGGAAGCCTCAAGAAGCTCGGGAGCAGCTATCACGAATGCGCGCTGGTATTTTGAGTCGGAGCGCAAACCTATGCGCTGAGCCACTACGCGATAGTAATAGTCGGCCTCGGGATCAAGGTCGGTGAATGTATACTTGGAGCACTCGTCGCCATACTTGATGCTAAGCCACCAAGCCAGATACTCGTCGGGGACAGTCTCGCCATATTCCAGCAGTTCATCCACCAATTCTTGGAACTCAGGATCCAAGCATATAGGAGTCAGGACGCCAGCGCGGCTGGTGGTGGCCTTCAGGTCGTCGAGCAGCAGATAAGCATCGTCGGGCAGACCGCCTACGCGCAGACGCACGCCTTCGTATTCGTTGGCAAAGTCGCCATAGAATTCATAGTCGAGCGACACCTTGTCGCCTGTGGTAAACCACGAGAGGTCAAAGCCGAGGCCTGTCTGCCATTCGTCGTCCTTCTTCAGGTCGAGATAGAGATAGCCAGTGATGGATGTGGTGGGCGACACAGCCTTGAGATAAAACTCCACGTCGCGAAATTTCGCAATATATTCTGGAGCCGTAATCATATCACCGTTGCGCAGCAAGAGCACATGGTTGTCGGCTGAGGTTTCATCCTCCACCACGCCGCTCTGCTTGCCGAGGCTTATCGACCAGTCGGGGAGGTCAAGAGGCTTGGTGCCTTCGAAGTCGGCTGTATATACAGCGTCGCTCTCGGTGAGATAGTCGAGGCGGCTCAGGAACACGAGGTAAGTGAAGGCGTTGTCAACGAGGTCCCAGTTGGCTGTGAAGCTTGTGGGGGTCACGTCGGTGATCTCTTTGATGTGGGGAGCAGCTATGAAGTCGCTGGGATTGCAAGTCACCTTAAGGTATTCTACCTCTACGGAGCCTGTGACGCTGATGCTAATAAAACCATTGGCATCGGCTGAATAGTTGCGGAAGCTATAGGTCATCTCCACCCATCCTTCATAGTCGCGCAGGCGGAAGGTGTAGCTGCTATTAGAGTCGTCGGTCTTGGCGTATTCCACATTGCTGAAACCGCCCACCATGGGAGCTATTTCTATCTCCGAGGTGTCGTAGTTGCAGGGCATAGCGCGAGCCTTCAGGGTGACGGTGATATCGCCCGAATAGTCGCCAAGGGGGGTATTTAGGTGTCCCCAGTCGCCTTCGTTAGGCCATATCACAGCGCATCCGCCGGCTTGAAACACGAAGCTACCGCTCCAGCCGGGCATCTCGGTCAGAGCGTCGTCGATATAGAGGCCGGGAGGGGTCATGTAGTAGGAACACAACATGTTGTCCCAGTCGAGGTTGCCCTCGCAGAAGGGCTCGTCGGGGGTGCCTTTGGTGAAGCGCGAGAAGTCTTCATCAATGAGCACAAACTCGGTGACGCCAGTGGCCAACGTAGCAGCACGCGCAGGGAGGCTGGCGCGCGTAGAGGTCTTGGAGGCTTTTACCACCTCGGGAGCGGGAGCTCCTGCGTGGCCTTTCTCAGCCGAGGGTATAGAGGTAAGGTGGGATGAGGCTTGAGCGCCAGTAGCTGCTACCAGCGACAACAGCAACCCACAGCCTACGTGGAGTAACACATGTGGCATAAGCAATGAATGTTGTAGTGGTTGGTTGTTTTTGATAGGCTCTAATTACTCTGTTTCTAACACGCTTCGCCGAGTCGGAGCCTTTTCACTCTGCGCAGCATGCTTCTTTCTTTTCGACCACAAATTTAAGTCTCAGAACCCCCACGGAATGGAGACTCTGAGACTAAAAATGTATTTTTAGAGGAAAAAAGAACAAAAACCGCTCTTTAGGGCCTTATTTCACCACTATCTTGTAGCTGGTACCTTCTACGGTTTTCACCACTACGATGCCCTTGTAGTCAGCACCGACTGGGCGCCCCAGGAGGTCGTAGCGGGCAGCCTCATGGAGGATGACGTCGGGCGCTACGGCAGTGATGGCATCGGCGCTGGTCAATGGCGCTTTGATGGCGTTGACTATTCGGCCCGACGAGGTGTCGATAAGCATGGCCACTATGGAAACGTTGGAGGCATTATAGACATTGTCGGGCAAAGTGAAGATAAGGGTCTGGTCAATGGTCTCGCCTCCGCGTATCTCAGCAGGTAGCAACGTAGCATCGCCATTGAAGGGGGTGGCAAGAGCCATCACCACATCGTCGAAATAAAGGTCGTCGCCATACACCACCTCTGGCTTCTCTTCCCAGCCACCCATGGGGCCTGCCACGCCATCAGCATAGCCGTTTTTCTGATAGAAGGATGGCTGCTGGATGCGGTCCTCCACCACTACGTAGGCCAAGGAGAACGTGTGGGCGTGGTAGTCGTCGGCAAATTGTATCTTAGTCTTAGCGTCAATCTGCTGAGTGGCGGGATTGATGACAGGCTCAAGCGAGAGGGCAGAGAATACGGTTTCGCGATCGATAGCGGCTTGAAAGGATGAGATGAAGGCCCCAGGGTCGCATTGCTGACGGCGGTCGATGCCCCCAGCAGGCAGCCCCGAGATGTCGATATAGTCTTGGATACCGATGGTGTAGTCGTCGATCTGAAGGTCGTCGCCGCTATGCACGGCCAACCCTATTATGAAGTCGGCATAATTCTCGCGTATCTCATCAAGCTCCACGATGCCTCGTACGCAATATTGACACCACATGCCCGTCACGTCCTCACACACCACTCGCTTGGGATACGACGTGAGGCTCGATGAGGCTGCATACTTCTTGCCATTGGCCTCGGCTATGAGGGTATACTCGGTGGGGACTAAGGTTTGGAGGGGCAACGCATCGTCGATCGATAGAGAAAGACTCTCTCCGGAAGCTATACTATTATTATAGGTGAACGTCTGGGAGCCTTCGTCGGTGATCAGCGTCACTTGCCATTCCTCAATCGCTTCTGCGCCGCGGTTGGTGATGGTGAAGGGAAGGTCGGCAGTGCCTTGTCGGGCAGTGGCCAGCCCTTTGTCGATGGTCACAAAGAGGTCAGCATCGGTGCCCACATAGATGTCGTCGATATAGAGGCGACTCTTGTCGGTCGAGTTGTTGACCCAAGCGAGGGTGATGGTTTGGCCTTGATACTCGGCGAGGGAGACCTTCCGCTCGGTCCAAACGCTCTCTTCCTCCTCCACTGATAAGATCGGTTGGGAGGTGAATTCTTCGGGGGAGATAGCCTCCCCTACCGTGAGATATACAGCGTAGCCATCGCGATGGCGCTTATCGCTGGCCTTTGCTCGCCAGCGCAGCACGATGTCGGCTTGATCGGCTGGAAGGGTGATAGAGGGTGTGATGAGCCAGTCGTCGGCGGTGCCGGCGGGCGAGTACCAGGAGGTGCTGCACGCTGCTGTGTTGGTTTCGCCGCTGGGGATGGCCGCTATCCAGCCTTTGCCCACCGAGAAGCCATACGAGGCCATGTCGGCCGAGGGAGTCAGGCCGTCACGGTCAACGGTAATAAAATCTTTAAGGGTGCCCTCTTCAAAGGAGCATGAGAAGTAAGATTGTGCGCTTGCATGAAAAGAAAGAAAGAAAAATGCACACACAAGAGCCAATCTATCCATTGTTTTAGTTTCTCTTGATGAATGATTATGTTTTACGGTGGCAAAGGTAGACATTTTTTGGGGAAATGTCAATCCTTCGCCTCCGTTTTCTTGCGATTTTTTATATGGTCATTTTTTGGAGCGCTTCCAGAAAATGCGGTCGTTGTACTGCGTGGGGAGCTCGGCTTTCTCTATGAAGAGTTCGCGATTCTCATCCACGAAGGCATCCCATAGGCGGTTGAGGCGCTCGGCCACGTCGGGGGGAAGCACGGCGCCAGAATGGCCGCGATCCCAGTCAAACTCTGGGATACGGTCGGTGAGCGTCTGCGACGTCAGTATGGGGAGTGCGTCGGGGTTGAGCATCATTTCGGTCTTCATGTCGACGTAGTACACCTCGCGACCCTTACCGCTCCAGTCCTTGCCGCGATAGGGACGTCCCTTGAGAGTGCCACAACCCACGATGCCAGTGGCACCATAGCCCACCTTCACCATATACCAGCGGTCGTCGGGCATCATCGATTGCCACTCCCAGGCCGACCAGTTGCCCTCCATCTTGCCCTCATAGTTGCCTCGAATTATTTCGGAGAGGTAGGAATACATCGTCTGCGATGAAAACGCAGGATTCCATTTAAATATCACAGTGTTCATTTTCTTATATTTATAGTTATATTCACATTATAAAGACCTACACATAATCCCAACCCCTCTGCGGTAGCTTTCGCAGAGAGGGGGAGGTCTAATCTATTAGTGGTTTCAAAGTCCCTAATCGATTAGGTAGATTTTCACGAGGATTCTCACCCAGGGTCGTCCGGACATGAAGTCGTGTTCTATCGTGGCGCGATTGACACGACACGTGAGCATCTTGCCGGCATCCATCAGGCGCGCTATCACTACGTTTTGCTCCATGGGGATGATGCCGATGCGCTGGTCATGGTATAGCACACTTATGCAGAGGTCGTCGCCCGAGGGGGTACGCACGAGCGTCAACTCTGTGCCAGGGATCATTTCCTCTACCCAACCGGCCATAGCCTCGGAGTAGGTGGTGGAAGCGAGTTTCAGCTCCAGGAGGAGAATCTCGCGGGTGAGTGGCTGCAGCTGTCGGTCGCCAGCCTGGCGCTCAATGAGCTGGAGCATCTCCTTGCTGATAGGAAGTATTTCGTATTTCATTCTAATTCTATCGTCACATTAATTTTGTCTATTCACCATTTCTTATCCCTTCTCTGCGGTAGCTTTCGCAGTGCAGAGAAGAAAGGGGCTTAAGGAATTCCCAGGTTGGCCGGCTCGGCCGACCGCCCAGAGGAGGTATTTTTACCCAGCAAGAATGGATAGTCTTTCCTCATAGATTTTTCGTTGGGCCTCAAGGCGTGAGCGCTCCTCCTCCTGCTCGTCCTGCTGCTCCTTCACCCATACAGGATCGAGAAGCTTCATCTCCAGACAGAAGGGAAATGTCTCCTTGAGGGCCTCAATCTCGTCCTCGAGCTTCTTGACATCCTGCTCGAGGCGCCGGAGGGTCTCCTCGGGTGAGCGGTCGGCGATGACGCACTCGGTGAGGTCGCCCTCCATGTCGAGACGCTTGATAATCTCGCGAAGCACCTCCACGTCATACGAACGGTAGGCTGCTTGCCCCTTCATAAACAGGTCAATCATCTCCTCGCTAAGGTCGGGGTGGAGGTCGGGATGGAGTCGTCGCACGAGTGTGCGGTAGAGATTGCGTAGTTCGGTCACTGTGAAGGAAGCAATCCGCTCCGCTTCTTCGACATCGCGGATGGCTTTTGCTCGCTGGGCCATCTCCTCGTAGTAGTCCTCAAGACGGCTGCGGACGGTCGCCTCGATTTCGGAGAGCCGTGGGCGCTGGTTGTGGTTGACGGCTGCCTGGGCCATTTCCACCTTCATCTTAAGGGCACGCACCTCCACCGAGAGGCAGAAGTTGGAGTACACGCGGCGTCCTATCAGCTCCACGTAGCGGCAATAAAGATTGTCGCGCTCGTGGCTCAGCAGATGGTCGCGGCGCGTGTATAGCTGGATGAAGCGCTGGCGCATCTCGTCAATCTCCTCATAAAGTGGAGAAAAGAATGGCTCTAAGGATAGCCCTCCGCAGAGAGAGGCTTCAATGATGTCTTTTTTGTCGTTCATTGGTAGGGGTAGATAAAGATTTTACAAAGATACGGTTTCTGAGGGCAAAATTACTACCACAGAGCGGAAAAATCTTTTCCTACCTCAACACTATTCTTATATTTGTTGCCCTTGGCTAATCCCTCAATAGCAACATACGGTAATATACCCTCATTAACTGCTTACTTTAAAAATCATCCATTAATATTTATATTCCCTTTACCAATCAATTAATCACCACCTTTTCCCTATCTGCGGTAGCTTTCGCAGTGCAGAGAGGACAAATCTGATAAGACAGAAATGACAAAAATTAATCAAAGGACTCACTCGGTCGAAGGGGCTACGCCAACCTTCTTCGACCACATGCAAGGCATCATCGAGCGCCTAAAAGCCATGGACCGCGCCGGCACATGTCGCACCTACACCAAAACCTACAAAAGTTTCTCCGCCTTCTGCCAACAACCCAATCTTTCCATGCAAGAAATTACCCAAGAAAAGGTAGAGGAATATGAAGCATGGCTACGCCATCGCAACGTAGGCCCCAACACGATCTCCTTTTACATGCGCATACTGCGCGCCACCTACAATCGCGCCGTAAGGCTTGGAATGGTCACAGACATTCGCCCTTTCTCGCATGTGTCAATAAAAGCTGAAAAGACATCTAAGAGAGCCATCATGTGGAGTGACATCAAGCGCTTGAAGGAACTTGACCTCTCGCGTAAAAAGCGTCTTGAATGGGCTCGCGACATTTTCTTGTTTCTCTTCTACTGTCGCGGAATGAGTTTCATCGATGCTGCATATCTGCGTATGTCCGACATCTATAGCGATAACATCGTATACCGCCGCCACAAGACTCACCAACAACTCATAGTGGGACTCAACGATCACATCCGCTCAATCATTGAAAAGTATCATCCCGCCGACTCTCCTTTTATACTCCCTATATTATCTAAGGAGGGCAAGGACCAACGCAAGCAGTATGAGGCAGCATTGCGACGCATCAACAACGCCTTGAAAAAACTTGGCGAGATGATAGAACTATCCTCTCTTCTCACCACCTACGTGAGCCGTCATTCTTGGGCTACGATTGCCAAGACTAAGGGAGTGCCATTGGCTGTGATCTCCGATGCTCTTGGCCATGACTCTGAAGCTACTACGCAAGTATACTTAGCGTCAATCTCCTCTGATGAAATTAATCGAGCCAACGATTTGATCCTTAACGACCTTTAGAGACCTTAAGGGCGTAAAAAATATCCGTCTCTTCATAGGAGACGGATAACGGCGACAAAGGTAAGGAATAATTCTGATAACTACGCAATTATTTCCAATCTTTTTTAAGATTTATTTTCTGAAAAGTTCTTTAGGCCCTTCGAAATAGTGCTTAGTCTAAAAATAAACCTTTAAATTCCAGACACTTAAAAAAGAATATCCGTCTCCTATGAAGAGACAGACCACATATCTGTTTCAGACAACCATTACTCACAAGCAAACAGTTCCGAATTAGATGTCTAAACATTTATCTCTACTCATTCTCTTGCTAACAACATTCATTGCCAGTGCTCGAGACTCCCTACTCCCCGACACCACAAGCTGCAGAGTGCTGTTTCGCCAAGGTTCTTCCAACATCTACCCTTCCTATCGAGGGAATCAGCAAGCGTTGGAGGCTCTTGATAGCTTCTTCACGGCTCACGCAATGGACAGTTGCCGAGTGGCGCGCATCATCACAAGTGTCTCTCCGGAGGGCTCCGAACGCTTCAACGACAGTCTGCTCGCCCGACGAGCACAGGCCATGAAGCGGATGCTTAGTCAATACCGTATAGCTACCAATGTGCCTGTGGAGTATCGCCATCCCGAAGGCAAAGGGATGGACGCCATAGTGCCAGCCTACATGCGCTATGCTTTGGCCGAGATAGTGGCTACACCCTATAATGCGTTTAATGCCACTCAAGAGAAGAGAGAGACGATGGTAACACCTGTCACTAAAGAAGAGGAAGCGCCAATAGAAGTGGAGGAGTCGCAGAGTCAAGCCTCCCTGCAAGAGGATTCTGTAGCACCAAGGTCCCTCTCGCCCCGCTACATGTCGGTGCAAACCAACATGCTATACGACGCTGCCCTGCTTCCTTCGATAGCTTTTGAATACTATTGCGGGAAGAATATCTCGGTGGCGGCCCACTGGACCTATGGTTGGTGGTCGACCGACCGCCGTCATCGCTACTGGCGCGCCTATGGCGGCGACATCACGGGACGATACTGGTTTGGCTCCAAGGCTCATCGCAAGCCATTGACCGGCCATCATGCTGGGGTGTATGCCCAGATGCTTATCTATGACTTTGAGTTTGGCGGCAAAGGCCACATGGCTGGCAAGCCCGGCAGTTCGCTATGGGAGAAGGCCAACTATGCCTTTGGCCTCGAGTATGGCTACTCGCTCCCCATCGCCCGACGATGGAACATCGACTTCTCAATAGGCATCGGCTATCTGTGGGGCACCTACTATGACTATAAACCCATCGACAACCACTACGTGTGGCAAGCCACAAAACAGCGCCACTATTTCGGACCCACCAAACTTGAAGTGTCGCTCGTGTGGCTCTTGGGTCGCGGTAATGTCAACAAGAAAGGAGGTGAAAAATGAGACTTCCCGGAATAAAATCAACCTACATAGCAGCGCTGGCCACAATGCTCTTGAGCGCTTGCAACCAGAAGGATCTTTGCTACGACCACTGGGACCACGCCTATCGAGCCGAAGTTGAGATACGTGCGCAGTGGGAACTGGAGTGGCAACGCACCTACGCCGATGGCACCGACTGGCAAGCGGAGTGGGACCACCTCGGCCTCGTGCCTCCTTACGACAGTCTGCGCCCAGCCCGTCCCAGCGGCCTCAGCGTGATAGTCTACAACACCTCGACGCGCTACGATGAATACAACCGCTCGGCCGAGGGTGGCGTCGTTGGGATGACACCAGGCAATCACCAATTGCTGATGTACAACAACGACACGGAGTTTATCGTCTTCAAGGACATGGCCGAATCGTCGGAGGCCGAGGCCACTACGCGCGGTCGCTCACGCGCCTCTTACGTGGGCAATCCAATGCTTAGCACCTCTACATCGCGCACCGAATACACCGTCAATCCTCCCGACCCGCTGTTTGGCTACTTCGTGGATGATTACAAGGCGGTAAATAGCCCTACGCCAGAGGTGCTGGAGGTGACGATGCGCCCACTGGTGTTCACCTACCTCGTGCGCTACTATTTCGACCACGGCCTGGAATACGTCAGGCTGGCTCGCGGCGCTATGGCTGGAATGGCTGAGGGCGTGAAACTCACCACTGGCTACACTACCGACGAAATAGTCACTGTGCTCTACGACTGCGAGATAAAAGACTGGGGCATAGAAGCGAGGGTGCTATCTTTTGGCGCGCCTAATTATCCCAATCCCGAGTATTCACGCGGTGCCGACGAGTATGGCCTCAATCTGGAGGTGAGACTCGGCAACGGCAAGATATTCAACTTCGACTGGAACATCACCGAAGCGATGGCCACGCAGCCACGCGGAGGGGTGATAGAAGTGGGCGGAGTGTATATCTCCGACGAGGATGCCAAGGAAGACTCCGGAGCATTCGATGTCACTGTCGACGACTGGGGCGAATGGAACGACATTCCCCTCCCCCTCTAACCCTGTTTCCCTTTAGCCCTTTGGACGTCAACCCAAGGAAAAAACCAATACATATAATACTCAATAACAACCAATTATTAACCAAAACAATCTAAGATGAAAAGATTCATGCTCATCTTCGCAGCAGCAGGCATGCTTGCGAGCTGCTCCAACGACGAGGTGGTAGAGGTCCCCACCGCCACCACCGCCATCGGCTTCGACCAAGCCCACGTGAACAACTCCACCAGAGGAGGAACAGCAACCACTGCGACATCGCTTCAGACTGGATTTAAAGTTTGGGGTGATATGGTGAATCCAACTGATGGTACTAACGACGTGGCAAACATTTTTAACAATGTAACGGTTTCCTTTGTTACAGAAAATTCTGCTTGGACTTACGAGCCACTCCGCTATTGGACCCCTGGCAATAACTATGCTTTTACAGCTATAGGACCTGTTTCTGCTAGTTTCACTTTTACCGAGTCCACTCTAGCAGCCGATGACCTTCTTAATTATTATCATGGGTCTATTAATTGGATTAATAATGGTTCTCAAGATTTAGTTTATGCTTTTGCAACTGTAACCAATGCTAGTGCTAACAACACTGCTGTTAGTTTCACTTTCAACCATCTTCTGAGCCAAGTTCGACTACAATTTGACAACCTCTTTCCCTCAGAAGGAGCACAGATTCAGATTTCTGGTGTTAGCATAACCTCTGCTTCAACTGGAACCCTTGATCTTTCTTCAGTAGCCTCCTCTACTTCTAATCAAAATTTAGAATGGACCCCAACCTCAGAAACTAATACCATTAGTTATAATTTCGCAAATACGTCTGCAACCGATCTTAAGACCAGTTCTTTGATGTTTGCGAATAATACTCAAGGTTCATATGGTGTATCGACGGTAGGCACAGCGCAAACAGATGCTTTCTTCTTAATTCCTAACCAAGAAACCATTACCATAAACTTTACAGTTGAGCTATTTTCTGTAGGTACTGATGGAACAAGTGTAAGCGCAGGAAAATGGGCACATACAGTTCCGGTAATATTGACAAATACAACATCTCATGATTCAAACCATGAAGGAAGTAACTCAGCAACAAAACTCAAACCTGGTTATAGCTACACCCTCATTGCAGACCTCACGAACGAGAATGTCAACCCTCAGGAACAGCTTACCCCTATATCATTTGCTATCCAGCAAGTTAGTAGCTTTGCTTCCTATACTGGGAGTGAATATGAAGTCCCCTCAGACGACAATAACTAACGCCTTATTCTAATACCGGTAGCAAAATATCAGCCAACAACCCGACGGTGGAGGAGCTCCGGCTCCTCCACCTTTCCAAAATCAACAATCAATCATTCACCAACAATGAGACTGCAACAATCTACTCTCCCCCGACTATTTCTTGTATCTGCAACGGCCTTGACGCTATGGGCTTGCGATAATGACGATATACCCTTCTCATCCTCGGATGACGAGGAGAAGGTCTATGGCAGTCTCATCAGCTTTGAGATGTCGCAACAGGGCGCCGACGATTCACGCGCCACAACCAAGATAGCCAACGCTCCCCTGCGCAACTCTCTTTTCCGAAGCGACGACTCCAAGGATTCGCTCTACGTCACGGCTATCAGCACAGAATGGAATGACGAGATTACCGACTCGCGCGGTACGCTTATCACCACCTCCAGCACGTTCAACTACACCGTGAAGTGTGTCCACAAAAAGGACAGAGCTTCTTCGGCCTACTTCACTCAAACCGAAACATACACCTCCACTATGCTCAATGAGACTGTGGAGACAGAGTATTACTGGCTTGGAACGGGACATGAGTTTGAATTCTTAGCGTTCACGCCCACTACGTTGCTCACCGACGACCAACTGGCAGCCTCATCGATGCCCACATCAATATCTTATTCAGTGCCTGCAAGCGCAACGGATCAGAAAGACCTGATGATAGCGCGGCCACTCTATAATAATAGTAGTGTCAATTTCCCCGGCAACTACAACCAGCGCGTAGACTTGGAGTTCTCACATCTCTGCACAGCTATACAGTTTAAGATGGGCTCGGACATGATCTCTGGCGCCACCATAAAATCGATTACTATCAACGGCATCTATGCCACTTCATCATACAATGTCTCCACCGGCGTATGGTCAGCCGTAGGCACTGCGACCCAAGACGTGTCGCTCACTACTTCCGTCACCACCTCAAACGGTGGCACCTACAATCCCACCAACCTTTTCATACTTCCTCCGCAAGATCTTACCGACGTCTCAGTCTCAATCACCTATCAGTATGGGCAGGCAGAGAAGACCGTAAGCGGTTCGCTGGCTGGGCTTATCGACTGGGAAGCTGGACGACGTATCACTTATACCTTCAACATCTCGCCCGACCTGACCATTGGCGTTGCAGCGCTGCAAGATGCCCATTATTCGATGGTGGAAGTGCCGTTTGAAGTGGTAGGTCTGTCGGGGTCAAACCAATGGACACTGTCGTCAAACGCATCATGGTGCACGCTGCGATCGGAGCTCGTGGGCCCCGAAGAGGATGGCTACTGGATATCCAACACCACCGCCTACTCGGAGTTTAACCGGTCTACCAAAGTATCCGGTACTGGCAATGGCAAGAAGTCGGTATGGCTCTTCTTGGAAGAAAACGCTGGTACTGCATCGCGCGATGTAACCATTACACTGTCTACGCCATCCAAGAGCGTAACTTCTGTCGTTACCCAGCTTTCGCCGTCATGGACAGGCCCCAATGGTATGGGATGGGAACGTATTGAGGATACTGGGACATATCCTTTTGGATTTCATTGGACGAGACAAGTAACGTACACTTATAATGGAAATTCATTTGTAGGATTGATTTTAACGACCTTGCTCAGATGGATTGGCTCTTATGGAGACTTGGTTTCTTTCACCAGCTATAAAAGCGTAACTATTGACTATAGCAAAGCTAATGAACTAAGCGGGACCACCACATCAACAGGAGGTAAAAACAACACCTGGGCTCTTTATAATGCTGCTGGAGGTGCTGTAGATGCTTTTGAGACAACACTGCTTAGCTGGGGCTATGAAATTTCTTCTGATACTGGCTCTAATGAACAAACAGACGATTATGCAGCTTTAATAGCGTTAAAATGCAATCCTTTTAATGTGTCTAAGACAACTTCAAGTGGAACCACGGCTTATAAGGTTGAGATTTCTGAATCCGACATCAAATGGTTCCTGCCGGCTCCAGAGCAGTTTATCTGCGGGGATACTGAGTATCCGATGAGCGGTAGCTATTGGAGTTCACAGGCCGATGACTCCCCTAATGCCTTTGCCGTCATGAATCTCGGGAGCAATCCATCGGCTGCCCCAACCCCCACCTCTCAATCTCGCGATACGAAATACAAAGTTCGTGCCCTTCGCATAGCACGCTAACTCGTCACTTCCCTCGCTGCGGTAGCCTATGTAGTGCGGCTGCCTCAGCCGCCAATGTTTCGCGGCTGCCTCAGCCGCCGTGACTGTGAAGCCACACCCCTTACCCACTTACGCTTACGTGGCCAACTCTTTGTTTTTTCCAAAGGGTTGGTCACGTATCGCGGCTGAGGCAGCCGCGAAACATGGGCGGCTGAGGCAGCCGCACTACATAGGCT